>JANNNM010000672.1:0-1797 GCA_031398535.1 Betaproteobacteria bacterium
GCAGGGGCTCGTCGACGCCGAGCTGTCACCGACCAATTTCTTCGCGGATTTCGCCGCGTACGCGCAATTTCTGGTGGGTCTTCCGCTCTTCCTGGCGGCAGAAGTGATCATCGATGGCAGCACGCGCGAAGCGGCCAACCAGTTCATCCGTTGCGGCATCGTCAGCGGCGACGATGCGCCGCGGGTCAACCAGGTCAACGCGACCCTCAGGCGATGGCGGGAATCGTACTGGCCGGACGTCGTCTGCATCGTGCTCGCGTATGCCTTTTCGCTCGTCATCCTCGTGCCGCAGTTCGGCCCGGATCCCCTGCCCACGTGGCACGTGCACGGCGACGCGCAATCGCGCAACCTGACCGCAGCCGGCTATTGGGCGTTCTTCATCGCGATACCGTTCAGCAACTACATCTGGATGCGCCTGATCTGGAAGATCATCCTGTGGATCTACTTCCTGTACCGCGTGTCGCGGATGCGGCTGGACCTGCACCCCACCCATCCCGACCTGACGGGCGGGATCGGATTCGTCAGCGAGGCGCAGGGACGATTCGCGCTGTTCATCCTCGCCTTCGGGATCAGCAACGTTGCGGCGCCGGTCGGCTACCAGATCGCGGTGTTGAATTTTGACTGGTCGATCCTGCCCGTGTGGGGGCCGCTCGTGCTGTTCACGTTCGGCGCGCCGTTGCTTTTCACGCTGCCGCTCTTCATGTTCACGAAGCAACTCTTCCGCACCAAGAAGCGTGCGCTGGCCGCCTATCGGGAGCGCGTGACGGAGCACAGTCGCCTGGTCGAGAACCGCTGGCTGTTCGGCGACCGGACGCACTCGGCACAGGAAGAAATACGCGACCTGGCCGAACAGTCGACGTTGGGGGCCATGTTCGAGCGGATCGAGCACATGCGGGTGGTGCCATTCGACCTGCGGTCGTTCGTGCAGTTGATGGTCTCGACGCTGGGCGCGATGTCCACGCTGCTGCCGCTGCTGCACGCCAAGGAAGAAATCTCCACCTTCATCGAGGCGATCAGCAAGCTGCTCGGATCCTTCTGCGGCATTTGTCGGCGATTGGCTGCGCCGTCGACGGGGTCACGCGTCGTCGAGGTCGCGCGCACCCGCCGTGCGCAGCACCTTGAGCACCACGGACAGCGCGTAACCCCGGGACTGCAGGAAGCGCACCTGGCGGGCCTTCTCGCGATCATTGGCGGGCGCCGTCCCGAAGCGCTGCTGCCACAGCGCGAACGCATCGTCGAACTCGTCCACGCCGGCCAGCGGCGCCAGCGCGGCCTCGGCGGCGGTGGCGTCGACGCCTCTTTCCCTCAGCGCATACGCAATGGCGCGCTTGCCGTAGCGGCCGGCGCGCTGCGCGACGACCGATGCGGCATAGCGGGTGTCGGAGAGGAAGCCTGCGGCCGTCAGCGCATCGAGGGCCACCTCGATGGCCTGGGGCTCGATGCCCCGGCGCATGAGGCGCTGCTTGAGTTCGGCGCGGCTGTAGTCGCGCCGCGCGAGATACCGCACCGCCACCGCCTTGGGCGATGGGGCGGGAGCATCAGGACGACGGGGCGTGCCGGCGCTTGCGGTCGCCGCCCGCCCCCGTCGAAAGCCTGTCACTCGTCAGCGGCAGGCGCCGGGTTGATGCGGCCCGGCGTGGGGACATCCACCGCAGCGCGGATCTTGGCTTCGATTTCTTCCGCCAGCGCCGGATGGTCGCGCAGGTATTCGCGTGCGTTGTCCTTGCCCTGGCCGATCTTGTCGCCGTTGTAGGCATACCAGGCACCCGACTTCTCGACGATCTTGTGCAGCACGCC
>JANNNM010000383.1:0-2760 GCA_031398535.1 Betaproteobacteria bacterium
GACGCATTCTCTCCTGAGCCTCGCGCAAGGCTTGAGAATACTCGGCTCCCGAAATTCCAGCGTCGCCGACTTTGGCCAATGAACCACCGGCATCGGTATTGCGAAAATAGGAGTCAATGCCAAACAGCGCGAAGGGCGGAACGATCAGAATCAGCAACCCGATCTGCAGCCAGCGTTTATGCTTGTAGACGAAATCGTACATGTTCTAAATCCCGAATCCTAAAAAATGGCAAGGCCAAAGTATGCCCGAAGCCGCGCGAAACTGCGCTCGGCGCTTCAATCGCGGGCGCCGAAATGAAAAAGGCGAACTCTCGTTCGCCTTCCAGGGTCTGGCGGAGTGGACGGGACTCGAACCCGCGACCCCCGGCGTGACAGGCCGGTATTCTAACCAACTGAACTACCACTCCTTGTCCTGTACGTCCGATCCGCTGGTGGGTGCTGAGGGGCTCGAACCCCCGACATTCGCCTTGTAAGGGCGACGCTCTACCAACTGAGCTAAGCACCCCTAGGGCTTGAGGCCCGATGCTGCGTGCGGCCCCCCCGCCTGCCGGAACGGCCCCAAGCATGAAAACGGGCATTGGGGACCAGCCAGCGAAGACCACTAGTTTAACGCATCTTTCAACGCCTTTCCAGCCCGGAACTTCGGCACCTTGGCGGCGCGGATCTTGATCGCGGCGCCGGTGCGCGGATTGCGGCCCGCGCGTGCCGTGCGCTTGCCCACGTAGAACGAGCCGAAGCCGACCAGCGTGACCATCGTGCCTTTCTTCAATGAACCGCGGATCGCGTCCACGGTGGCATCGAGCGCGCGCCCCGCTGCCGCCTTCGAGATGTCGGCGTGCTTGGCGATCGCATCGATCAATTCGGATTTGTTCACAAACGTCCCCTCTTGGCTGAATGTCGTTCGGGAGTTCGATCAGGGATCGAGATATTGTTGGAGCACCGAGCGGTGCGCCGGAAGGATCGTTATAGCGCCCGCGATTTCGCCGTGTCAAGAAAAAACCGGATGTCACCTCGGGGACACGCGCGTCCGTGCGCCATGATGTTTCGCGTTGCATGCGAGGAAGTGTTCGCACGTGATTGAAGCGATGCGAATGATGCTATGCAGCGCCCGCTTGCGGTGCACCGACGCAAACGCAACAAAAGAAAACGCGGGCAGTTTCCGTGCCCGCGTTTTCGATGACTCTTCGCGTTGAGAAGATGTCGAGGCCCGGCTGCGCGAGACCTCGACGCGACGCCTCAATGCTTCAGTACGATCGGCTTGTCGTCCGCTCCCGGCACTGGTGGGGCCGGCGGGACATCCGTCTTCTCCTTGTCCTCGACGAGCGGTACCGGATGCCGTTCGAGCGCGGCTTCAAGCACCTGCTCGATCCAGCGCACCGGGATGATGTCGAGACGATTCTTGATCTCGTCCGGAATCTCCGCCAGGTCCTTCACGTTCTCTTCCGGGATCAGCACCGTCTTGATGCCACCGCGGCCCGCGGCGAGCAGCTTTTCCTTCAGGCCGCCGATCGCCAGCACTTCGCCGCGCAGCGTGATCTCGCCGGTCATCGCGACGTCGCACCGCACCGGGATGCCGGTGAGGATGGACACGATGGCCGTGACGATCGCGCCGCCCGCCGACGGACCATCCTTGGGCGTGGCGCCTTCGGGCAGGTGGATGTGCAGGTCGGTCTTCGTGTAGAAGTCCGACGCGATGCCAAGCTGCTTCGAGCGATGGCGCACCACGGACAGCGCGGCCGCAATCGATTCGTTCATCACGTCGCCCAGCTTGCCCGTGCTGGTGGTCTTGCCCTTGCCGGGCAAGGCCACGGCTTCGATGGTCAGCAGGTCGCCGCCCACTTCCGTCCACGCGAGGCCGGTGACCTGGCCTACCTGATTCTGCTTCTCGGCGATGCCGTAGGTGAAGCGCCGCACGCCAAGGTACTTGTCGAGGTTCTTCGACGTGATCTCGACCGGGCTCTTGGCCTTGCGTGCCTTGCCGTCGGTTTCCTTCAGCAGCAGCGCCTTCACCACCTTGCGGCAGATCTTGCTGATGTCGCGCTCGAGGCTGCGCACGCCGGCTTCGCGCGTGTAGTACCGCACGATGTCGCGCAATGCGCTTTCGGCGACGTGCAGCTCGTCGGCCTTGATGCCGTTGGCCTTCATCTGCTTGGGCGTCAGGTATTGCTTGGCGATCGCGATCTTCTCGTCTTCCGTGTAGCCGGACAGGCGGATGACCTCCATGCGGTCGAGCAGCGGCGCCGGGATGTTCATCGAGTTGGCCGTGGCCACGAACATCACGTCGGACAGGTCGTACTCCACCTCGATGTAGTGATCGACGAAGGAGTCGTTCTGCTCCGGGTCGAGCACCTCGAGCAGCGCGGACGACGGGTCACCCCGGAAGTCCATGCCGATCTTGTCGACCTCATCGAGCATGAAGACCGGGTTGTTCGAGCCGGCGGTCTTGATGCTCTGGATGATGCGGCCGGGCAGCGCGCCGATGTACGTGCGCCGGTGGCCGCGGATCTCAGCCTCGTCGTGGATGCCGCCGAGGCTCATCCGCACGAACTTGCGGCCCATCGCCCTGGCGATGGACTTGCCCAGGCTCGTCTTGCCCACGCCGGGCGGGCCGACAAAGGCGAGGATCGGGCTGCGGATCTCGTCCGCCAGCGTGCGCACCGCGAGATACTCGAGGATGCGCTCCTTGATCTTCTCGAGGCCGTAGTGGTCCTCGTCGAGGATCCGGGCGGCTTCCTTGATGTCGAGCTGGTCGTCGGTGGA
>JANNNM010000747.1:0-6978 GCA_031398535.1 Betaproteobacteria bacterium
GGCCGCCACCGCATTGAATGTCGTCTTTGCCACCAGCGCATTCACGGCCGGATTCCCCATCGGCATCGCCTCGATCTACGCCAACTACTGCTTGTGAACGCAGGCCCCCCGGAGCGGGGCCCACATTCCTATCGTCTTCGGTGGCTGGAGCAGGCGCGATCGTCAGGCGCCCTCGACGAAGCAGGCGTCAGTCCCGATCCTGCAGGTCGGGTGGCACGACGTACGCGGCACCGTCGAAGCGCAACCGGTAACGCCGGGTGATCCTCTCCTCCTTCATGTCGCAACCGGCTTTCGCTTCGACTGGTTCCACGGTCGTCAATTTTTCCTGCACGATGAGATCGGCGTGGCCGTGGCTGCTGGTGCTGGCCAACGCAAGAGTGCGTCGGGCATCGGATGACCGAGTGCAATCGGCGAGGCCCTGATTTTCGCCGAAAGACTCGATCGTCTTCAGTTTGCCCATGACCTGCTTCAACTTGCTTCCCTGCACGACGTACAGGCGGATCGACTGAATTTCGGCATGTGGTTTTCTGCGGTTGGCCCGCACACCGAATGCCGCTGCGTCCCTGGCCAAGGTGTAGCGGCCGGTGTCGATCGCGACTTCGCGCAGGGCAATGGCGTCCGAGGTCAGAGCACCCTTTTGCTGCAGGCGATACAGAACTTCATCGGTGCCCGTCTTGACGATCAGCACGTCGAGGTCATACAGCCCTTCGTTGGACGTCGACGGATGGCTGAAGCCCGACCCTTCCTGAAAGTGCGCCAGTGCGACGATGGTCCTGTCCGGGTGGGCAGGCCAGACCTTGCAGTCCGCGATATACCCACGGGTATCGGCATCGGGATAGTGCAGGACCTTGTTCAAACGGATGATCAATTCTTCGCAGTTTGCAAACCCTGGCGAAGAAGCAGCCAGCAGGATCGCGGCAATCACGACTCTGGATCCGGCGCGAACTGGTTGAAGGCGTTGCCAGGAACTCAAAGCCACCTGCGCACCCTGGATCGATAGACAGCGAAGGCATCACCAAAGATGTCTGCAAGCGCACGCTCTTCCGGGGCGATCTGAAAGCGGGTGATGTAAAAGACAAATGCCGGAACCCCGAGCAAGGCCGGGAAGGACGCCAGCCAGATCGCCCAGGCGAACAGCACCACCGCCATGCCGACATACATCGGATTGCGCGTGAATCGGTACACGCCGTTCGTCACCAGCGACGACGTTGCCTTCGGTTTCAGCGGATTGATGGTGGTCCTCGCGCGCCGGAAGGCAACAGCGCCGGCAATGTCGATGCCGATTCCGGCGCAGGCGATCGCGATCGCAATGGCCGTCTGCAGAGTTGTCAACGGCGCCGCTGGCTGGACGAGTAGCGAGTAACCCCACATGGCTGCCGCGATCAGCAGCGCCACGACCGGGGGCGGCACCTTGAGTTCGAGATTGTGCATGCGATTGGACGTAGCATACAACGCGCGCGGACGCTGCGTTTTACGCACTGGTGCGCGAAGTAGCCAGGCCCGGCGCCGGCATCGACGCCAGCGTGCAGCGAACCATGCTCGACATGGTGCTCCGGGTTCGCTCGGCGCACGAGGACCGCGTCTCGCTCAACAATGATCGAACCTTGGCGACCAAGTGAGCGGCCGTTCTGTTGCTGGCCTTCATCACCCAGGTGTCCATCGCAGTCGTACAGCTGGAGAACGCGCGCCCGCAGGCGGCCGCACTTGTCATCTTCAGCCTGGCGGCCGTACTGCTGCTGGGACTGCTCGCTACCCACGAGGCGCCGTTCGAGCCGCCGGTGTTCGTGCCGCCCGGGCCTATTCTGGAGGTGCTGCGGCAGGTGCCGGCTTGAACGTCCACCGATAAGTAACGCCCTACTGCTGTTATGGCTTCGGTGGATCGCGCAGCTCGCGCCGCAGCACCTTGCCAATCGGTGTCTTCGGCAAGGCGTCGCGAAATTCCACATGGCGTGGCAACTTGTACCCGGTAAGCTGGGATTTGCAGTGCGCCAGCACGCCCTCTTTCGTCAGGTCGGGATCTTTCCTGACAATGACCACCTTCACTGCCTCGCCCGACTTGTCATCGGGCACGCCCACCGCACCGCATTCGAGCACCCCGGGATGCGCCGCGACCACGCCTTCGATTTCATTCGGATAGACGTTGAATCCCGAGACCAGGATCATGTCCTTCTTGCGATCGGTGATCGTGAAGTAGCCGGCGGCATCCTGATGGCCGACGTCTCCGGTCTTCAACCAGCCCTCCTGCATCACCTTGGCCGTCTCGTCAGGGTTTTTCCAGTAGCCGTTCATCACCTGCGGCCCACGTACGCAGATCTCGCCGGTGAATTTTTCCATGTCCCCCGTGCCGGCCCAGACAGGCAACTCGTTGAAGTCCTCGTCGCGGATCGAAACATCGGTGGACGAAACCGGCAATCCGATGGACCCGTTCCACGGTGCACCGAGCGGAACACAACAGACACCCGGCGACGTCTCGGTCAGGCCATAGGCCTCGGTGATGGAGTGTCCCGTGGCCTGCTGCCAGCGCTCGGCAACGCTTCGCTGCACGGCCGCGCCGCCACCCACCACCAGCTTCAGCGCCGAGAAATCGAGCTGGTTGAAGCCGGGGGTATTGAGCAGGCCATTAAACAACGTATTGACGCCCGTGAGGACAGTGAACTTCCACTGCCCCAGCTCCTTCACGAAGCCGGGCATGTCGCGCGGGTTGGTGATGAGCACGGTGAGACTGCCCCACTTCATGAACGCCAGCGTGCAGGTGAGGCAGAAGATGTGATACATCGGCAACGGCGCGATGGCGATTTCCGTGCCCTCCTTGAAACTGCCGGAAATCCACACGCCCACCTGCTCGAGATTGGCAAGGATGTTGCGATGGGTGAGCATCGCGCCCTTCGAGACACCGGTGGTGCCGCCCGTGTACTGCAGGAAGGCGATGTCCTCGCGCGCCACGGCAACCGGCGTCAGCGCTGCCGTCGCGCCGCGCGCGAGCGCAGCGCGGAAACCGATGGCGCCATCGATGTGCCACGCCGGCACCATCTTCTTGACCTTCTTCAGCACCAGGTTGACGATCCAGCGCTTCGGTATCGGCAGCATGTCGCCGACTTCCGTGGTGATCACGTGCTTGACCGGCGTGTTCGCCATCACCTGCTGCAGCGTGCTGGCGAAATTCTCCAGCACGACGATCGCCTTGGCGCCGGAGTCGCGCAACTGGTGTTCGAGCTCGCGCGGCGTGTACAGCGGATTGACGTTGACCACCGTCATGCCGGCGCGAAGGATGCCGAAAACTGCCACCGGGTATTGGAGGATGTTCGGCGCCATGACGGCGACGCGATCGCCCTTGACCATGCCGGGCAGTCCCTGCAGGTAGGCGGCGAAGTCGCGCGACAGCCGGTCGAGCTCGGCGTAGCTCATCGTGCAGCCGAGGTTGTGAAAGGCCGGCCGGTCCGCAAATTTCGTCACGGCCCTGGCCAACATGTCCGGGATGGATGCGTAGTAATCCGCGTTGATCTCGGCGGGCATGCCAGCCGGATAGCTTTTGAGCCACAGTTTGTCCACGACGGTCTCCTCCTTCTGTTTTTTTGATCTTCGGTATGGCGCTGCTCTGCGCCGGACTGAAGCCATGCCTGCATGATCCCACGGGCGGGCGCCGGGTGGCGCTGCGGTCACCAAACCCGATCCAAGCGCGGGCGGCATATTGCGCCGTGCGCGGGATGGCTGGCGCTCAGCGTGCGACCGGCGCGTCGACGCCCGGGAGGGGTTGATGCGCCCCGGCGCAAGGTTCGCGTCAGTCACCGTGGGCTGCGTACCCCCGCGTCCGAAGGAGACCGGGCCCGGCTCGCGAATCTCGGGCAGCAGTTCGGAGCCGACCGATACGTAGTCGTTGTGCCACAGGCTTTGCACGAGGTCGAGGCAGCGACGCTCGTTCTCCGGGTTTCCGTACCAATGCAGGAAGTGGATCGCGATGGCATCGACATGGAGCGACTTGAGGCGTACAACGGCCGCGCGCACGTCGTCCTCGTCGAGCAGTACGAGCGTCTCGCCGTCAGCATCGGTGCGCTCGCGGACTTCAAGACGCAGCTCGCGCGAGATCAGCGTCTCGAATTCGCCGGTGAGCCCGAAGATCGGGGGGCGCGTGCGGCGCGCCAGTTTGAGCAGGTCACCGAACCCCGTCGTCGTGATGAGGCCGCACCGCTGCGACCAATTGCCCGATATCGGCGCGACGCGCGTCCTCCATCTCGGCGAAGACGTCGGTGCGCGCGGCGCCGTGTTCCGGGAAGTGCGATGTGGTCATGGCCGTGTGAATCGCCGGGTTCTACTTGACGACGAACGGGCCTGGCTTGTACCTGCGTTGGCCCCAGTTGGCCGACTGGTCCCACATCCACACCGGCGTGCCGCCCGCGATGTTGAGTTCGGGCCATGTCGGATTCGAACCCTTGAAGTTCGCTACCATCGCGGCCACGCCGGGCTTCATCCCGCCTTCCTCCCACGCCTTCTTCTGGATTGCGGCACCGGGCAGCATGATCGCCTTCACGTCGTTCCACGTCACGGGGCTGTCGATGGCCTGTCATGTTCACCAGCTTGACGCCGAGTTCCTGCAGCGATTTGCGGGTACCTTCGAGCACCACCGTCGCCAGCGTGTAGTGCGCACTGGTCGCGAGCGGGACGCCGACGGTCTTGCCGGCGAGCTTGGCGACTTCGTCGATGTCGCTGCCGGGACGCACCACGACCGCATTCGACAGGTGGCTCGCATGAATGCCGAACACGACGATCGGGATCTTGTTCTTGATGCGCGGCACGATCGCGCCGACGCCGAAGTCGACGTCGATCACCAGCACGGTTTCCTCGCGATCGAGCATGCGCTCGTAGTCGAAGGCGGCCGCGATCGGCTCGAACTGGAACTCGATGTGGCGAAATCGAGCCCGCGGGCCATTGTTGCCATTTTCATCGCGTCATTGTGCAGGCAACGCGTCGAGATTGCCGCGTGCCTTGCGATGCGCCGGGTCAAGCGCCAGCGCGCGCTTGTAGGCTTCGCGTGCCTGCAACCGCCGGCCATCGCGCTCCAGTGCATAGCCCAGGTTGTTCCAGGCGCGCGGGTTGGCAGGTGACGCCCGCACGGTGGCCTGCCATAGCCGGGTCTCGCTCGCATAGTCCGTCACGCGCACGAACGTGGCGGTACCGAGCAGCAGCGCGACCCCGGATGCGACGATGGTGGCCGTCCTCCGCCATGACACCGACATCAGCGCGACACCGGCGATCAATCCGGGGCCGATCAACGCCAGGTAGAGCTGCCGGTCGTTGACGAGATCAAGCCGGGCCAGTGGCCCGTGCGTGGGCAGCAACGCCAGCGCGAACCACAGGATCCCGAAGCCCACCCACGCGCGCCGGCGCAATTGCAGGCACCCCGCCAGCACCACCGCGAGGATGACCGCGAGTCGCGCCATGCCGCCTGCGTCGAGCGCAACGCGCGGCGCTAGGTCCGGATCGAAATTGAGCCGCAACGTCAGCAGCGGATGCGTGACGAGGTACGCCACCGCGTCGACCTGCGCAACCAGGTTGTCGAAGGGACCGCGGATCGCGAGGCTCGACGCAAGCAGGTTCCGGTTGGCCGGAATCGCCACGACCAGCAGCGCCAACGCGCCGAACGCCATCCATACCGGCGCGCTGTGCCGCAAGGCGTGGCGCAGCGTGGCGCCACGCGCGACCTCGACCAGCACGATCGCGAATGGCAGCGTCCATGCCGCTTCGCGGGCCGCCAGCCCCAGCACCAGGCACGCGATCACGCCCGCCCGCCAGGCGCGTGATCCGCCGTCGCGCCCGCGCTCCCACGCATAAAGCCCCGCCAGCGTGGCGAGGCCCGCCAGCGCGGAGGACCGCCCCGCGATGTACGCCACCGCCTCGGTCTGCGCGGGATGCAGCGCGAAGAGCAGCGCACACGCCAGCGCCGCAACCAGGGGCCGCAGGCACCGCGGCGCCATGACGGACACCCACCGTTGCGCCAGCGCCAGCACCAGCAACGACGCGGCAACGTGCAGCGCCACCCCGACCACGGCAAATCCGGCCGGGGCCGGCGACACCGTCCAGTTGGCGAGATAGCTCAACTTGGTCAGCGGCCGCAGCCCCGGCATCGACGCGATGAAGGCCGGCCATGACTGCACATCGCGGTCGATGACGACCACGCGAAAGTCGTCGTACTGGAAGGCGGTCCACGGCGCTGCGGCGTACGCGAGCAGCGCCGCCAGCACCACCAGGAACTGCGCGAATCGTGGCGTCACTTCGCCGGGGAAGGCGGCGGCGGCGCGCGCAGGGCGCGGGCCTCGTCGAAGCCGCTTTCCACCATCGCCACCGCATCCCACCAGCGGTCGGGCGCGCCCAGCAGCACCACCAGCACCTGCGTGCTGCCGCGCTGCGCCAGCGCGACGAGGCAGCGGCCCGCGGCCTTCGTCCATCCGGTCTTGACGCCACGCATGCCCTCGACGCGGCCCAGCAGCGCATTGGTGTTGTCGATCCGGAACGTGCGCCCGTCCAGCGTGCGCAACGTGGCGGATTCGCGCGCCACGATCGCGGCCAGCACGGGTTGCGCCAGCAACGCATCGGCCACCCGTGCCAGATCATGCGCGGACGCATGGTGATCGGGCGCGTCGAAACCGCAGGCATTGGTGAAATGGGCGTCGGGGATGCCCAGTGCCGCCCGGCGCGCGTTCATGCGGGCGACGAACCGGACCTCCGATCCCGCGACATGCTCGGCCAGCGCCACGCACGCATCGTTGGCCGACCGCAGCAGCATGGCGGTCAGCAGGTCTTCCACCGTGAGCCGCATGCCCGCGGAGAGGCCCAGCCGCGCGCCACCCGCTCGCGCCGCGCGCGCGCTGACCACGACGGGCGCCGCCGGCGCGGCCGCCTCCACGACCAGCACTGCAGTCAGGATCTTGGTGAGGCTGGCCGGCTTCTGCTGCACGGACGCGCGCGCCGACCACCGTTCGACTC
>JANNNM010000858.1:0-1558 GCA_031398535.1 Betaproteobacteria bacterium
ATCGTGGCGCGCGCCCACCCCGTGGCCTCGAGTTGGCGTCTCGTCACGGCGGTCGCGGCGTGGCCGCTCAGCGAATGGCTGCGCGGCCACGTGTTCACCGGGTTCCCGTGGCTTTCCGTCGGCTACGCCGAATTGCTGCCCGATCACGTGCTGCCGCTGGCCGGATACGCGGCGATCGGCGGCGTGTTCCTGGTCTCGCTGGCCGTGGCGGCATGCGCAGCCGCGGCCGCGGCGATCATCGGCGCGCTGACCACGTCACGCGCCCGCCTGGCGTGGGCCGGCTTGGTCGTCATCGTGGCCATCGTCGCGGCCGGCGCGCTGCTGACCCGCACCGAGTGGACCGTCCAGGCGGGCGCCCCCATTGCCGTCACGCTGGTGCAGGGCAACGTGGCGCAAGAGCAGAAATTCGACCCGGCGTTCCGAAGCACCAACTTCGAACGCTACATCGATCTCGTGCGCGTCTCGCGCGGTCGCCTCGTCGTCTTGCCGGAAAGCGCGTTTCCGCAATTCGCCGACGAGATTCCCGGCGACGTGTTCCTGCGCCTGGCCGACCTGATGCGCGCGCGCGACGGGCAAGTCCTCGTCGGCCTCTTCATCGCCGAGCCGCCACTCGCCCCCGGCGACGACGAGCGGATCCACAACAGCGTGGTCAGCGTGGGCGCCACGCCGCCGCAGCTCTACCGCAAGCACCACCTGGTGCCTTTCGGCGAATCGATTCCGCTGAAGCCCCTGACCGGCTGGTTCATCAATCGCGTGCTGGCCATCCCGCTCGCCGACCAGACGCCCGGCCCGGCCCACCAGGCGCCCTTCGACGTGGCCGGGCAGCGCCTCGCGATCAACATCTGCTACGAGGACGTCTTCGGCGGCGAGATGATCGCGGCCGCGCGCAATGCCACGCTGCTCGTCAACGTGACCAACGACGCGTGGTACGGCCGCTCGATCGCCGCGCGCCAGCACAACCAGATCGCCCAGATGCGCGCCCGCGAAACGGGCCGTCCAATGCTGCGCGCCACCAATACCGGCATCACGTCCGCCATCGGCCACGATGGCATCGTGCTGGCCGAGCTGCCTTGGTTCACGCAAGGCCTGCTCGAGATCGACATCGCGGGCCGCACCGGCGACACCCCCTACATGCGGATGGGTGACGCGCTGGCGCTCGGGCTGTCGCTCGTGCTGCTGCTTGCGGCCGTCGGCGTCCCGCGGTTGCGCCGCCGCCACTGACATCGCGCGACGCGTTTGCGCGTCGTCGCCGCAACGCGCTGTTTAACCGGTAAAATCCGGATCTTTCAAGCAGTTATCGCTAAGGCACGCCACGCGCGTCCTCCTGTCTCCGATGCTTACCTTTCAAAACGTCATCCTGCGCCTGCAGGACTATTGGGGCCGCCAGGGCTGCGCCCTGCTACAGCCCTACGACATGGAAGTCGGTGCCGGCACGTCGCACACCGCCACGTTCCTGCGGGCCCTCGGCCCGGAACCGTGGCGCGCGGCCTATGTGCAGCCGTCGCGACGGCCGAAGGATGGCCGCTACGGCGAGAATCCCAACCGGCTGCACCAGCAC
>JANNNM010000898.1:0-6537 GCA_031398535.1 Betaproteobacteria bacterium
AGCTCGACGCCTGGATCCATCACTACAACTGGCATCGCCCGCATCAGGGCATCGGAGGCGCGGCACCCATGTCCAGAATCAAAAAATCCAATAACAACCTCTTGACGCTTCACATCTAGCTCGGCGCCATCAGTAGGTCGCGCGGCCGCCCGAGAGGTCGAACACACCCGATGTCGTGAACGAGCAGTCTTCGCTGGCCAGCCAGCACACCAGCGCGGCGATCTCGTCGACGGTGCCGAAGCGCCCCATCGGGATCTTCGACAGCATGAAGTCGATATGCTGCTGCGACATCTGGTCGAAGATGGCGGTCTTGACTGCCGCAGGCGTCACGCAATTGACGCGGATGCCGGTCTTTGCAAGTTCCTTGCCCAGCGATTTCGTCAGCCCGATCACCGCGGCCTTTGACGCGCTGTAGGCTGACGCATTCGGATTGCCTTCCTTGCCCGCCACCGACGCGATGTTGACGATGCGTCCGTAGTCGTTGCCCTGCATCACCGGCACGACCGCACGGTTGCACAGGAACACGCCGTTGACGTTGATGTCGAAGACGCGCTTCCACTCGTCCACCGGGTACTCGGCCAGCGGGACGTTGGGGCCGGTGATGCCGGCGGAGCACACCAGCACGTCGATGGCGCCGCACGCGTCCACGGTCAACTGCGTGACCCGCGTCACGGCATCGGCGTCCGACACATCGAGCGGCGCCGTGAATGCATTGGCCGGCAACGTGGCCCGGGCGGCGGCCAGCGCCGCGGCATCGCGATCCCACAGTGCCACGCGGGCGCCACTGGCGGCCAGTCGTTGCGCCACGGCCAGGCCGATGCCGGCGGCGCCGCCGGTGATGGCCGCCACGCGCCCGTCGAAGTCGAGACGATTCATGCTGGTGTTCCCGTCGTGATTGGAGAAAGAAGCCGAGGATAGCAATGCGCGCGGCGGCGCGGCAAGCGCTGCCGTCAGCGGAAGAGCAGCACCAGCGCAATCGCCAGCGCTGCCGCGGCCACGACGGCCAGCACAGCGACGAACCCCATCAACGTGTGTCGCGTATCCGCCTGAAAAACCAGCAGGTCGTCGACCAGCTCGGCCACCTGCGCATTCGTGGCGGAGCTGGCAAGTTCGCCCTCCGCCAAGGGCAACGTTTCCGCCGATGCCGGCATGGCATCCAGCGCCATGATCATCACACAGCTGGCGACAGGCAGCACGCGATGCGCCAGGTTGTCCCAGTGCTTGATCCGTACGCCGGCGCGCGAACGGAACCCGAGCGCGGGGCTTTCCTCCTTTGCGTCGCGCTTGCCGCCCACGTCCACGAAGAACTTGGCCGGCAGGTGGCCAGCGTAGATCGCCCGCATGACGGCTGCAAATCGATCGGCGGAGAGATTGACCGAGAGCTGAAACTTGGCGGCATTGACATCGCTGCCCGACCCCGACTCCGGGACGAAAGTGAGCGTACCGAGACCCTTGTCGCGCCCGCTGCCGTTGGCACCCCGCTCGCGGATCCGCAGCACGCCGGCGACGCCTTCGAGCGTGCCGCCGGAGGCCAGCTCAACGTCATCCTCGGGGTCGACGACACAGCGCATCACCAGCACGCTGTCCTTGGCGTCCTCGATCACGAGCCGCGCTTTCGTCGGCCGGAATCCCACCAGCGGCATGACTGTCCATTTCCTCGAGCGCGGCCACGCGCACATGTCCCCATGGTCCCGCCGCCATGCAACTGCCATGGGGCCGGCAACACGCTGGAGGCGCGTACCCTCTCGAGGGGGTGGCTGCGCCAGCCAGCCGGATGATTCTAGGGCATTTGCCAGTGCCGTGGGGGTCGCGCGGACGTGCGGCGGCCGAGGTGGTTACAATGAAGTTCGCACTCGCAACCAGGGTCGTTGCCATGTCTCCGATACGCCATCTCGTCACGCTGGTTGCCGTCCTTGCCACCGTTGCGCTCATCACACCCGACGCAGGTGCCCGTACCGCCACGAAAATCAAGTCAGGTGAACGCAAGATCGGCTCGGTGACGCCTTCGATCGAGGCCAGCGCGCTGGTCGCCCCGCTGGCGGGTGCCGGCGTCGTGCTGTCGAATGCGCGCTACATCGGGTCGGCGCGCGCCGCGGGCTTGTTTGCAGGCGCCCTGGCCGCCGTCGGCCTCGACACCGGCGTCGTGCTTTCCACCGGCGACATCCTCGATGTCCGTGGCTCGAATGACACCGACAGCAAGTCAACCGAGCTGGAGACCGCGGGCGACGCTGCGCTCGAGTTGCTGGTGGCGCCATTCGCCACCTTCGATGCAGCCATCCTGGAATTCGACCTCGTGACGGCCAGCCCCACGATCAGCATCCGCTACGTGTTCGCCTCCGAGGAGTACAACGAGTACGTCGACTCGCTGTGGAACGACGTGGTGGCCATCTACGTCAATGGCGTGAACTGTGCCAACGTCGGCGGCAAGCCGGTGACCGTGAACACGATCAACGGCGGCAGCAATCCCGCGCTCTTTTTCGACAACACCAACGGCCTTCGCGATACGCAGATGGACGGCATGACGGTACCGCTTGATTGCACGGCGCACGTGGCGCCCAACCAGGTGAACCGGATCCGCATCGCGATTGCCGATGTATCCGATCCAATCCTCGACGCCGCCGTCTTCTTGCCGGCCGGCGGCATCCGCGCGCCCGGCATTGGCGCCGTGACGCTGAGCGACACGGTCAAGGCCATCGAGTACTTCCATCCCGGCTTCGGCCACTACTTCATCACGACCATCCCCGGCGAGATCGCAAGCCTCGATTCGGGTGCCCTCTCCGCCGCGTGGGAGCGCACCGGCGAGGCCTTCGATGTCTTTGTCGCAGGCGTGGCCGGCACGGTTCCGGTGTGCCGCTTCTTCAGTGCGGCCTTCGCGCCGCGCAGCTCCCACTTCTACACGCCCAGCGTGAACGAGTGCGACATCGTGAAGGCCGATCCCGTGTGGACCTTCGAGGGCGAGGTCTTCAACATGCAGCTGCCGCGTCCGGACGGGCTGTGCGGCAACTTCATGAAGGAGCTCTTCCGCCTCTACAACAACGGTGCCAGCGGCGCGCCGAACCACCGGTACACAACCGAGTACTTCGTCCGCGACCAGATGCGCTCGCGCGGCTGGACGCCGGAAGGCCTGGGTATCGGCGTCGTGGCCTGCGTGCCCTGATCGGTTGCGATGAACGTCAGCCATACGTTCCGAGCGCTGCGGCACCGGAACTATCGGCTTTTCTTCGTCGGCCAGACAATTTCGCTGATCGGCACCTGGCTGCAGCAGGTCGCGATGAGCTGGCTGGCCTACCAGCTGACCGACTCCGCGCTGTTCCTCGGTGTCGTCGCCTTCTTCTCCAGCATCAGCTTCCTGCTGTTCGGCACCTTCGCCGGCGTGTTCGCCGACCGCGTGCCGCGGCAGAAGGCATTGCTGCTGACGCAAGGGATGATGCTGCTGCAGGCGGCGTTGCTGGCGGTGCTGGTCGCCACCGATCGCATCGAGGTCTGGCACCTGATCGTGCTGTCGCTGTGGCTAGGCACCGTCTCCGCCTTCGACATGCCGTTGCGGCAGTCGATGTACGTCGAGCTGGTGCCGGATCGCGCGGATCTGTCGAATGCCATTGCGCTCAATTCGTTCATCGTGAACATCGCGCGCGTCGTCGGCCCGGCGCTGGCCGGGTTCCTGATGGCCGTCACCGGCGAAGCTGTGTGCTTTGCGTTGAACGCGCTGTCGTTCGCCGCCGTGATCGTCGCGATCTGGCGCATCGACTGGCCGAAGGTCACCCGGCCTCCCGGTGACGACGCGTGGTGGTCGAGCTGGAAGGAAGGCGCGCGCTTCGCATTAGGCGCCGGACCGGTGCGCACGGCGCTGATCCTGGTGGCCGTCCTGGCCTGGACAATCTCCCCCTACCCGACGTTGATGCCCGTCTTTGCCAAGTACGTGTATGCGGGCGGCCCGGAGACACTGGGATGGCTGCTGTCCGCCGCCGGCGCAGGCGCGTTGTGCAGCGCCGTCTATCTTGCCAACCGGAAGACCGTGCGCGGCATCGGCACGGCCATCGCTCTGGCCGCGATCACTGCCGGTGTCGCGATGGCGGCGTTCGGGTTCCTGCGCTACCTGCCGCTGGCGCTGGTGCTGATGATGTTCATCGGTGGCGGCACGGTGCTTGCCGCCGCCGGGACCAACATCGTGATGCAGTCGCTGGTGGAGGATCGCATGCGCGGGCGCATCGCCGGCTTCTACACGATGGCATTCGTCGGCACTGCACCACTGGGCCACCTGGCGGCGGGCGTGCTCGCGCGCGAATTCGGCGCGCCGATCACCTTCGTTGCCAACGGTATCCTGTGCGTGCTCGTGGCGCTGTGGTTCTGGCAACAGTTGCCGAAACTGCGAACGGCATTGCAACCCGAGTATGAACGCCTGGGCATGACGTCGGACGAGTCCTGATTGCGCGCGAACCTACGCCATTGCAATTTTGCTCACCTCCATCGGTAACAACTACAAAACAGGCAATGTGTAACGGAATGCGTCACAGTCGGCGCATGACGGAACTGTGCACGCGGATTGCCGTCGTAGTGTCGGGTGCCGATGAGTGTCATCGGTTCGATGCCCCGGGACGTTAAATGCCCTGAAGCATCACGTTGCGCGGAATCTCCCGCGCCAGACAGGGTACGCATCCCGACGATGCACAGTTCTCCGGAAACGCAATGCTGGCGCCGGAAACGATGGAGGTTATCAATAATGAAAATGAACGCTCGAATTCACCAACTGCTGGCGACGCTGGCAGTCGCCGTTGCGACGATCTCGTTCGCCACGGTCACGCTGGCCGATCCGCCATCGCGCGCTGCGCGCATCGGTTACATGCAAGGACCGGTCAGCTTCGCGCCCGCCGGTGACGAAAATTGGGTGGAGGCGCGCCTCAATCGCCCGATCACCATCGGCGACAGCCTGTGGACCGATGACAATGCACGGACGGAACTCCAGTTCGGGGCCGCCACCGTGCGTCTCGACGAGTACACCAGCGTGCAGCTGCTGAACCTCGACGATCGCGCCATCCAGCTGCAGGTCGCACAGGGACGCATCAACGTCAGCACGCGCTCGATGCGCAATGGCGAAACGATCGAGATCGCCACGCCCAATGTGGCGTTCACCATTCGCCAGGCGGGTGACTATCGCATCGACGTCGATCCGCGCGACAACGCCACCACGGTATCCGTGCGGCGCGGTGCCGGGGATGTCTACGGCGACGGCGAAGCATTCACGCTGCGCAGCAACGACGCCGCGCGTTTCTTCGGCACCGACCTCCGCCAGCGCGAGTTCTATTCGCTGGCACCGCGCGATGACTTCGACCGCTGGGCCGGGGATCGCGATCGCCGCGCCGAACGCTCGGTGTCCGCGCGCTACGTGTCGTCCGAAGTCGTGGGTTACGCCGACCTCGACCAGTATGGTTCGTGGAGCGCGCAGCCGACCTACGGTAACGTCTGGTTCCCGCGCGAAGTGTCGCGTGAATGGGCCCCGTATCGCTATGGCCACTGGTCGTGGATCGATCCGTGGGGCTGGTCATGGGTCGACGACGCGCCGTGGGGCTTCGCACCTTTCCACTATGGTCGCTGGTCCAGTTTCAACGGCCGCTGGGGCTGGGTGCCAGGCCCGGTCAATGTGCGGCCGGTCTACGCGCCCGCACTTGTCGCCTTCGTCGGTGGTGCCAACTTCAGCCTGACCGTGTCCTCGGGTCCGGTGGGCAACGGCATCGGCTGGTTTCCGCTCGCTCCGGGTGAGGTCTATCGCCCCGCCTACACCGCCAGCCGCGACTACGTGCGCAACGTCAACGTGAGCAACACCGTCGTCAACACCACGGTGATCAACAACATCTACAACAACCAGACCAACATCACGCAGGTGAACTACCGCAACGCGCAGGTGGCCAACGCCGTCACGGCGGTGCCGCCTGCGGTGTTCGCGCAATCGCAATCGGTACAGCGCGGCATGGTGTCGGTCTCGCCGGAACAGCTTCGCCGCGGCCAGGTGACCACGATGGCGGCCGTTGCGCCGACGCCGATGGGCATCGCCGGTGGCGCGCCCGCCACCAATCGCAAGCCCGCGCGAACCATCCAGGAACGCGAAGTGGTCGTGCGCACGGCACCGCCGGCCGCGATTGCGCCGGTGGCGCAGCGCGTCGACCTGTTGCAGCGCAAGCCCGGGCAGCCGCTCGAGCGCGCCGCCATCGTGACGACGACGCCTTCGCCTGCCGCCGCCAACGTGCGCGTGGTCAACCAGCAGACGCCGCAGGCCGTGCCGCAAGGCACGCCGCGCGGTACCGGTGCGCCGCCGCCAATGGCCCAGCGCTCGGCGGATGACGTTGCGCGTCCTGCTTCGCCGCAAGGCGGTCGTGTGAATGCGCCTACGAGCGTAACGCCCGCTGCGCCGAATGCAGCGACGCCGCCCGCCGTCATGCCGCCGCGCGAGCGTGGTGGCATGGCCAGCCCTGGTGCCCCCGCGCCGAGCCCGGCTCCACAACCGATGTCGCGCGACCGTAGTGCACCAGTGCCGCCGGCTGC
>JANNNM010000913.1:0-5484 GCA_031398535.1 Betaproteobacteria bacterium
CGACAGCACGCGGACGAAGTCCTCGAAGAGATCGCGCGTGCGCGAGTAGCGATGGGGCTGGAAGGCCAGCACGAGGCGGCGTCCGGGGAAGCTCTCGCGGGCTGCCGTGAGCGTCGCCTCCATCTCGACCGGATGGTGGCCATAGTCGTCGATCAGCGTGAATGCACCACCGGCATCGAGCGCGATCTCGCCATGCCGATGGAAGCGACGGCCCACGCCGCGGAACTCGGCCAGCGCACGCGCGATGGCGGCATCGGGGACTTGCGCCTCGCGGCCCACCGCGATGGCGGCCAGCGCATTGCGCACGTTGTGCACGCCGGGCATCGCCAGTTCCACGGCAAGGTCGGCCGCGCCCTTGGCGAGCGCGACGAAGGTCATGCGGCCGCCGACATTGCGGACATCGAGTGCCTGCAGGTCGGCCCCGTCGTCGAGGCCGTAGGTGATCAGCGGCTTCGTGATCTCGGGCAGGATCGCGCGCACGTTGGCGTCGTCGATGCAGACCACCGCCACGCCGTAGAACGGCAGGCGCTGCGCGAAATCGACGAAGGCGCGGGACAGGCGCGCGAAGTCGTGGCCGTAGGTCTCCATGTGGTCGGCATCGATGTTGGTGATCACCGCCAGCACCGGTGACAGGTAGAGGAACGATGCATCGGATTCGTCGGCCTCGGCCACCAGGAACTCGCCGGTGCCGAGGCGCGCGTTGGCATCGGCGGACAGCAATCGCCCGCCGATCACGAACGTGGGGTCGAGCCCGCCTTCGGCCAGCACCGACGCGATGAGGCTAGTCGTCGTGGTCTTGCCGTGCGTGCCGGCGACCGCGATGCCCTGCTTCAATCGCATCAGCTCGGCCAGCATCAGCGCGCGTGGCACGACGGGGATGCCGCGTTCACGCGCCACCAGCACTTCCGGGTTGTCGGCGGCCACCGCCGTCGACACGACGACCGCATTGGCGCCGGCGACATTGGCGGCGGCGTGGCCGATCGCGACGTGGACGCCAAGGCGCTGCAGCCGGCGCGTGGCCGCGCTTTCGGCCAGGTCCGACCCCGTGACGACGAAACCCTGCGTGGCCAGCACCTCGGCGATGCCGCTCATGCCGGCACCGCCGACACCGACGAAATGGATGCGCTTGACCTTGTGCTTCATCGCCGGGTCCCGAGGTCGATGCACACCTGCGTCACCCGATCGACCGCATCGGCCTTGCGCAATGACCGTGCGGCGCGGGCCATCTTCATCAGCTGACCGCGATCCACGCTCTGCAGCCATTCGGCGAGTCCGGCCGGCGAGAGATCGCGCTGCAGGATCAGCACCGCTGCGTCGCGCGAGGCCATCTGCTGCGCATTGTCGACCTGGTGGTCGTCCGCAGCATGCGGAAACGGCACCAGCACGCTCGCGATGCCGACCGCCGAAAGCTCGGCCACCGTCGTGGCGCCCGAACGTGCAATGACGAGATCGGCCTCCGCGTAGCGCCGGCCCATGTCATCGATGAACGGCACGCATTCGGCCGTCACGCCGGCGGCCGCATACGCGGCCTGCAGCGCGGCATAGTGCTTCTCACCGGCCTGGTGCGTGACGCGCGGCCGAAGCTCCGGCGGAATCAACGCCAGGGCGCGCGGCACGCATTCGTTCAGCGCCACGGCCCCGAGGCTGCCGCCGATCACCAGCAGGTTGAGGGGTCCGCTGCGTCCCGCCAGTCGCGTTTCCGGCGGCGCGACCGCGACGATCTCCGCGCGCAGCGGATTGCCGACCCATTCCACATTCTTCCTGCGGCCTTCCCCCAGCACGCCGGGGAAGCCGGTGAGGATGCGATCCGCGCCATGCGCCAGCACGCGGTTGGCGAGGCCCGCCTTGGCATCGAGGTTGTGCACGATGAACGGTGTATTGCGCGCCACCGCCATCAGCCCGCCGGGAAACGATGCGAAGCCGCCAAAGCCGATCACGACATTCGGCTTCCGGCGGCCAAGCACGCCGGACGCCTGCCAGCATGCACGCATGATCGCAAACGGGCCCAGCAGCAGGCGGCGCAAGCCCTTGCCGCGCACGCTGCCGAACGCAATGCCCTCGAAGTCGACGCCATGCCGCGGGACGAGGGTGGCCTCCATGCCGTCGCGGGTACCCAGCCAGAATACGTTCCAGCCGCGCCGCGTCAGCTCTGCGGCCACGGCAAGGCCGGGAAAGATGTGCCCGCCGGTGCCACCCGTGGTGATCATCACGGTGCCGGTCATATAGTCTCCCCCCGAACGGCGCTGCGCGCCGCTCCCCCCAGGGGGCGCTCGCCTTGGGGCGGCCCGGCGGCTCGCATCACTTCACTCATACGGTGAAACCGCGCAACAGCTTGCGGTTCTCGTAATCGATGCGCAGCAGGATCGCGAGCGCGATGCAGTTCGCGAGTATGCCGCTGCCGCCGAAGGACAGGAGCGGCAGCGTGAGGCCCTTAGTCGGCAGCACGCCCATGTTCACGCCGATGTTGATCACGGCCTGGAAGCCGATCCATACGCCGATGCCCTGCGCCGCCAGCGCGGCAAACGGTTGTCCCAGCAACGCCGCCTGGCGGCCGATCGCATAGGCGCGAAACAGCAGCCACCCGAACAGCGCGAGCACGACCGCGACACCGGCGAAACCCAGTTCCTCCGCGACCACGGCCAGCAGGAAGTCGGTGTGGGCCTCCGGCAGGAACAGCAGCTTCTCCACGCTCGAACCGAGGCCGACGCCGAACCATTCGCCGCGGCCGAACGCGATCAAGGAATGCGACAGCTGGTAACCCTTGCCCAGCGGATCGGACCAGGGATCAAGGAATGCGGTCAGGCGCTGCAGCCGGTATGGCGCGGCGACCAGGATCGCCGCAAGCGCGACCGGCAACAACATCGCCAAGCCGAGGAAAAGACGCCAATCGAGGCCGCCCAGGAACAGGATGCCGAAGGCGATCGCGACGATGACGACGAACGCGCCGAAGTCGGGCTCCAGCAGCAACAAGCCGCCGGTGATGACCATGACGCTGAAGAGCGGCAGGAAACCGCGCAGCAGCGTCTGCTTCAACGGTTGCTGCGCATGCAGGAAGGGCGCGCGGCGCACCGCGTAGCTGGCAGCGTACAGCAGCACGGCCACCTTCATGAACTCGGAAGGCTGCACGTTCACGACGACGAGCGAAAGCCAGCGGCGCGAACCGTTGACCGATTTGCCGATGCCCGGCACCAGCACGAGAATCAGCAGCACGATGCCGCCCATGAAGAGCCACGGCGCCATCTTCTGCCACGCGCGCACGGGAATCTGGAAGGCCACGGCGGCGCCGACCAGCCCGATCGCGACGAAGACCACATGTCGCGCCAGGAAATACCACGCGCGATTGCCGGTGTGGGTCGACACCTCCGCCATCGCGATCGACGACGAATAGACCATCACCACGCCGATGGCGAGCAGCAGTAGCGCTGCCCAGGCGAGCGACGCATCGTAGACGTGCATCGCGCGCGCTTCGCGGCCGCTGGCAAGCGAACCTCCGGCGCGCACGGACGCCGGTGCCGGCGACAGTGCCGCCAGGATGCGGGCCGGACCCGACAGCGTCATCGTCTTACGCATGGGCTTCGGCCTCCGCCAGCCGCGCGCGTACCAGGGTGGCGAAGCGCTCGCCGCGCTGCACGAAATTGGTGAACTGGTCGAGGCTTGCGCACGCCGGCGACAGCAGCACGGCGTCGCCCGGCTCCGCGAGCGCGAACGCACGATCCACCGCGGCGTCGAGCGTGCCGACCTGTTCGACGCGGGCGGGCGTGCCGGCCAATGCGGTCGCCAGCAGCGGCGCATCGCGCCCGATCAGCAGCACCGCGCGGCAATCGGCATCCACCGATGACTTCAGTGCGCGGAAATCCTGGCCCTTGCCATCACCGCCGGCGATCAGCACCGCAGGCCGCTCGATGCCGTCGAGCGCCGCCTGCGTGGCAACGACCGTCGTGGCCTTCGAGTCGTCGATGAACACGATGCGGCCCGCTTCCGCCACGCGCTGCATCCGGTGCGGCAGGCCTTCGAAAGCTTTCAACGCATCGAGGACGCGCCGGTCGATGCGCGCGACGGTGGAGGTCAGCGCCAGCGCCGCGAGCGCATTCAGCGCGTTGTGCCGCCCGACCAGCGCGAGCGACGAGGTCGGGACCAGCAGGCCTCCGCCATGCGCAAGCCAGGTGACGCCGTCGAAGCGGACGAGCCCCCACTCGCCCTCGGCCGACGGCACGCTGGCACCGAAGGATTCGATCGTGCGCCCCGGCACCCGCATGCCGTACGAGAGCGGGTCGTCGCGATTGACGACCTGCACGCCGCTGCCCGCGAAGATGCGCGCCTTGGCGGCGGCGTAATCCTCGAAGCTTGCATACCGGTCGAGATGGTTCTCGGTGATGTTGAGCACGGCGGCCGCCGTGGGTGCCAGCGCCGTCGTGGTCTCCAGCTGGAAGCTCGACAGCTCCAGCACGAACACGTCGGGCCACAATCGGGCGCGCGCCGAATCGATGTAGGGCACGAGCACATCGAGCACTGCGTCGCCGATGTTGCCGGCGACGACGGTATTGAGTCCTGCCGCGCGGCACAACGCGCCGGCCAGGGCGGTGACGGTGGTCTTGCCGTTCGACCCGGTGATCGCCAGCACCTTCTGTTCGGGCGGCAGCGCGCGCGCGAAGAGTTCGATGTCGCCCACGAGTTCGGCGCCGCGCGCCTGCGCCGCCAGGATCGACGGCTGGTTGCGGGCCACGCCGGGACTGATCGCGATCAGGTCGGCACCGTCGAACGTGGCATCGGTCAGCGGTCCGGTCAGCAACGGCACGTCGGGCAACGCCGCCCGCAGGTCGTTCGCGAACGGCGGCGCATCGCGCGTATCGGCCACGCGCACCCGCGCGCCCTGCCTCACCAGGTAGCGCGCCAGCGAGAGTCCCGTGAGCCCCAGCCCCAGCACGACGGCATTGCGGTCGGTGAAATTCATGATCAACGCAGCTTCAGCGTGGACAGGCCGAACAGCACCAGCAGCATCGTGATGATCCAGAAGCGCACGACGACCTGGTTTTCCTTCCAGCCCATCAGTTCGAAATGGTGGTGGATCGGCGCCATCCGGAACACGCGCTTGCCACGCGTCTTGAACGAGATCACCTGGATCATCACCGACAGGGTCTCCACCACGAACACGCCGCCCATGATGAAGAGCACGATCTCCTGCCGCACGATCACCGCGATGGTGCCGAGTGATGCGCCCAGCGCCAGCGCGCCGACGTCGCCCATGAATACGTCGGCCGGATACGCGTTGAACCACAGGAAACCGAGCCCCGCACCCGCAATCGCGCCGCAGATCACCGCCAGTTCGCCTGCGCCCGGGATGTGCGGAAAGCCCAGGTACTTCGAGAAGATCGCGTTGCCGATCACGTACGCGAAGATGCCGAGCGCGCTGCCCACCATTACGGTAGGCATGATCGCCAGGCCGTCGAGGCCGTCGGTCAGGTTCACCGCATTGCTGGTACCCAC
>JANNNM010000931.1:0-6085 GCA_031398535.1 Betaproteobacteria bacterium
ACGCGCCGCCGCGCAGGCGCGCATCGTCACGCTGGAGGCGACGCTGCAGGCGGCGCTGCTGCCGAAGGACCCGGACGACGAGCGCAACGTGTTCCTGGAAATCCGCGCCGGCACCGGCGGCGACGAGTCGGCATTGTTCGCCGGCAACCTGCTGCGCATGTACGTGCGCTACGCCGAACGGCATCGCTGGCAGACGGAGATCGTGTCGGCGTCATCGAGCGACCTTGGCGGCTACAAGGAAGTGATCGTCCGCATCGTGGGGCAGGGCGTCCATTCGAAGCTCAAGTTCGAGTCCGGCGGGCATCGCGTGCAGCGCGTGCCGGCCACCGAGGCGCAGGGCCGCATCCACACGTCGGCGTGCACGGTGGCGGTGATCCCGGAGGCCGACCCCATCGCCGACATCACGATCAATCCGGCGGACCTGCGCATCGACACGTTCCGCGCGTCCGGCGCGGGCGGCCAGCACATCAACAAGACCGATTCCGCGGTGCGGATCACGCACTTGCCCTCGGGTCTCGTCGTCGAGTGCCAGGATGATCGCTCGCAGCATCGCAATCGCGCCTCCGCCATGGCGGTGCTGGCGTCGCGGCTGCTCGACAAGCAGCGGCAGGAGCGGCACAGCAAGGAAGCCGCGCATCGCAAGTCCCTGATCGGCAGCGGCGACCGCAGCGAGCGCATCCGCACCTACAATTTTCCGCAGGGCCGCGTGACCGACCACCGGATCAACCTCACGCTCTACAAGATCGACGCGATCATGGACGGCGAACTCGACGACGTGGTGACGGCATTGGCCCAGGAGTGGCAGGCCGAGCAGCTGGCCGCGGTGGCAGGGGATGCATGAAAGCCAGGGCCGCGCGCGCGAAGCCGTGGCTTGAGACGCTGCGCATCGAGATGCGCGCGTTTCATCCGGACGACTTCGACGACTTCTTTGCACTGGACAGCGATCCGCGGGTCATGAAGTACTTCACGGGTGGCAAGCCGGCGCCGCGCGCCGCAGTGGAAGGTGCCATGCGCCGCGTTCTGCGCTATCCCGCCCTGTATCCGGATCTTGGCGCCTGGTACGCCACGCGCCGCGACACCGGCGAATTCATCGGCTGGTTCTGCTTCAAGTACGCGGGCAGGAGCCCGGACATCGAGGTCGGCTACCGGTTGATGCACCGCGCCTGGGGGCAGGGCTTCGCGACCGAAGGCGCCACAGCACTCGTCCGCTTCGGCTTCGATGACCTGGGCCTGCACCGCATCATCGGCGTGACGCACAAGGACAACGTGGCGTCGCAGCGCGTGCTGATGAAGTCCGGTCTGCGCGATCGCGGCTGGGGCCACTACTACGACCAGCGGCTGCGGCTCTTTGCCGTCACGCGCGAGGAAGACGCCGCGTGAATGTCGGCGGCGCGCTGGCGCAGGCGGGCCTGGCGCCCATCGACGCGCAGGTGCTGCTGGCCTTCGTCGTGGGACGCGACCGGTCGTGGCTGGTCGCGCATCGCGACGATGTGCTTTCGCGCGAGCATCTCGATACCTACAACGCGCTGACGCGGCGCCGCCGCGACGGCGAGCCCGTGGCGTATCTCACCGGCATGCGCGAGTTCTGGGGCTTGCCGTTGTGCGTGACCACCGATGTTCTGATCCCGCGGCCGGAAACGGAGACGCTGGTGGAGCTGGCGTTGGCGCGGTTGCCGGTGGATGCTGATGTGCGCGTGCTCGATCTAGGGACTGGCTCGGGGGCGATTGCGCTGGCGATTGCGCACGAGCGGCCACTGGCGCAGGTTGTCGCTATCGATGCTTCGCCCGCCGCGCTGGACGTTGCACGGGCCAACGCGGAGCGACTGTCGATCCGCAATGTGACGTTTGCGGCGTCGGATTGGTATGGCAATGTCGGCGTGGAGCCGTTCGACCTGATCGTCAGCAACCCGCCCTACATCGCAGGCGGCGACCCGCATCTTGCCGAAGGCGACGTGCGCTTCGAACCTTCCAGTGCATTGACGCCAGGTGGTGATGGCCTCGATGCATTGCGCGTGATCGTCGATGGCGCGCCGGCGCGATTGGTGCCGGGTGGGACGCTGCTGGTCGAGCATGGCTACGACCAGCGGGAGGCGGTGGCGGCGCTTTTCCAGGCAGCCCGCTTCACGCGATTGACCGCGGCCCGCGATCTTGCCGGGCAATGGCGTGTGGCTGGTGGCGCGATTTAGCGCGCGACGCCCAACCGGTCATCGAAGAACCGCACCGCCAACGCCCCGATATCCGCATGCATTGCGGCGCGGTCGACACCGGGTGCATCCACGCAGGTGTCCGGCAACTCCAGCATGCCGTCCGCGCTGCACTGGTTGACGAAGATCTCGTGGCCCACCGGGCCCTTCAGGATCAACAGGTCGACATTCTTGATGTGATCGGCCGCGAACACCGCGTTCTCGGCCGGTGGCGTGACCGTGTCGCCGGCGCCGACGATGATGAACGCGGGAATGCGCATGTGCGCGATCGACTCGGCATCCATGCCGAACTGCTGGATCACGCCGGGCGCCATCGCGAATGCCGCCTTCACCCGCGGGTCAGCGACGTTCAGCGCCGGCGACGCATCCACCGGCATCTGCTCGCGCAGGTGCGCCGGCACTGACAGGTCGTTCTTCCACCGCCGCTGGAACGCCAGCCAGCGCTCCGGGTTGACGCGGGCGCCGCCGATCCACAACGACGTAAAGCCGCCCTGCGAATGACCGGCGATGCCGATGCGCTCGGCGTCGATCACGTCCTTCCATGGCGCAGTGGTCGTCAGGTAGGTGATGTCCAGCGCCACATCGACCGGACGTTGCCACAGCTTGCTCGACAGGTAGACGATCGAGCGCTCGTTCGCGTTGGCCTGGTAGTGGTCAAGTGCTGCGACCACGTAACCGCGCGCGGCCAGATATTCGGCGAACCACGCGTAGACAAGGCCGGTGCTGCCGCGTCCGTGCGACAGCATGATCAACGGGAATTTCTTCGGTGCCGCGGCAAGGTCGGCGTCACGATAGACACGAAAGCTGGTGAAGAGGCCCATCGCAACCGCTGCAGGTGGCGGATCAGACAACCGCGCCGGATAGAACACGTTTATCGTCAGCGTGCGCGGAATGGACGTGCTGTCCTTGTACTCGACCTGCCGCAGGCCGACCGGATAGGTGGCCGGTGGCGGTGATTGCGCCTGCGCGGTCGTGGCCAGCAACCATGCCACGGCCAGCATGCCTCTCCATGGGAGCGCGGAATTGATCACTCGGGAAACAGCAGGTCGAACAGGATCTTCGTCTTCGGTGTCATGTTCTTGGGGTCCGGTCGATGCACTTCCCCGTCAGCCACCAGCAGCTTCGCATAGACCGCTTCATACACGCGCTTCACGACACCGGGCGCAATCTCTTCACGGCCATAGCCTGGAAAGAAGCCGAGCAATCGATATCCCGCATGTTCCAGGGCCCGCTGCACATTGGGGATCTGCAGCGTTGCCAGCGAATACTGGAACTGCGCTCCCATCGATCGTGAGACCGCTTCCGAACCTATCGACGTCAGGACCGACAATTTCGCGCCGCGATGCGCTGGCGCCAGGACGATGAGCCGCGCGTAGATCGCCAGCGCGTCAATCTCGCGTTCGACCGACCACATGCCGACCAACGCATCGTTGAACATGATCCGGACGACCATGACGTTCTTGTCGACTGCACCGTCGAGACATACCCGGTCCTCGTAGAAATCTTCGCGCAGGAAGCCACTGGCGGCGCCGACGGCAATGGCCGGATGCCAGCTCTTGAGTGCCGCAATGAGCGGCGCCACGCTCGCGTGGTCGAGCCGTTCGTAGCGGTAGCCGTCCGGCAACGGCATCATCGTCGATAGTTCGTCGATGGCAGGCCACTTCATGCCCCACGCTCCGCGTCGGGCTGCGGGGCAGCGGCAGGCGGGTCCGGAAACAACACGTCGAACAATGCCCGCGCGGTCGGGGTCAGGTTGCGCGGATCGGGCCGAAGCAGTTCGGCCTCCGGGACCAGAACTTTCGTGTAGACCGCTTCAAACACCCGCTTGACAACGCCCGGCGCTACTTCCTCGCGGTCGTAGCCGGAGGTGAAACCGATGAGCTGCCATCCGGCATTTTCCAGTGCGCGCTGCATGTGCGGAATCTTGAGGGTGGCCAGGCCGAACAGAAATTCCGCGCCCATGGCCCGACCGGCGAGTTCCCCAAGCGGCATCACTTTGGAGGCCAACTTCGCGTCCCGATGCGCCGGCGCAACGATGATCAGGCGACCGTACAAAGTGAGAGTATCGGGTATCTGTTCCCAGGACCACATGCCAACGAGTTCCTCGCCGCGCTTGAATACGCCCACGAAGACATCCTTGTGTACTTCACCGTCAAGCGCAACTTCACGGTTGTAGAAACCTTCCTCCAGGTAGCAGCTTCCGCCACCGACGGCAATGTCGGGATGCCAGAGCTTGATCCCGGCAATGAGTGCGGGAATCCCCGGGCGATCGAGCTTCTCATAGCGATAGCCCTCCGGAAGCGGTGCCATTGCTGAAATCTGATCGATGGTCGGCCAGTGCATGGTTGATCTCTGCCAATGGTTAGCGTTTGACTCTGGCGCGTGAAGCCTGCATTGCATCCACGCCGCCAGTCCGGTACGGTCCCGGCCGGATCAGGAAGTCGCGGCGACTGTTGTTCGGCATCGGGATATTCTCGCGCAGGAGCCAACGTCTGTGTGAATGACTGGATTCGGCGCGACCATGTTTCGCACCCCGTCATTCCCGCTCGTGGTGAATGACATTGAAGTTCTCATCAACGGCGGGCGCCTGAAACCAGGCGGTGATCGCATCGAACTCGGCATCGGTGGTCCATGCCGTGCCTGCGGGCAGCGCAGCGCTTCGTTGCTGCAGCTGGCGCTTGCAGAGGTCATCCGGGACGTCGATGAAGTGCAGCTCGTGCTCGACATGGGCGCCTTCGAACAGCTCCCGGAACCATTGCCGCTGGATGCGCGTGTTGCCAGGGAAGTCGAGGACCACCGAAACCCCGCGCGACAACAGGTCATGGATGTGGGGCGACAAGGCATTCCGCAAGCGAGCGGAGTACCGGACGAAATCCGGGATGGTCCTGATCTCGCCCGGATACAAAGCCTCCAGGAGCTGATCCTGGACCAGCAGCGTGGCGTTGGCCTCGGCGGCCAACGCGCGAGCGTGCGTTGATTTGCCCGCCGCCATCTTGCCGCACATGAAGTAGAGCGTTGCGGGTTCCACCTTGCGGTCGCTCAGGGGAAGGGCGTGGCGTTATTGTGCACGAACCGGCTGCCGGCATCGGCGCACAGGTTGAAATCCTTGCTGTAGATTGACGCTTCGTGGGTAGTCCTGCGGACGCAAGTGCCGCAACCTGGAGGGTGACATGAAGGCTTCGTTGACCTTGGGCGTGGTTCTGCTGTTGGGGGGCCTTTCTCCGGCCGCGGCGCAGAAGTGTCCCGGCATCGAGCTCCAAATGCTGGACAAGGGGTTCTCGGAATTCGCCCCGTGGCGCGTCCTGTCCGGCAGCGCGGCCGAGTGCAGTTTCATGACGAAGAACACCAGCGTCAATCTCGGCTTCAATCACATGGTGACGAAGTCCCCGGCGGACGCGGTGGCCGCGGCGTCCGAAATGAGGCAGACGGTTGCGCCAACGAGCGTGGTCGAGCCGATGCTATCGCTGGGCGAAAAAGGGTTCACGTACCAGCCGAAGGCACCCAACGGGCAGGTCGACCGCGCGTCCATGTTCTTCTACGGGCATCGCGGCAGCGTCAACGTGTCCGGCTATCTCAACCTGAAGGATGCGATCACCCCGGCGCAGCGCGAATTGGCGGGCAACCTGATTGCGTCGACGTTGGGGATCGCGTCGAACCCGAAGGCACTGGCGAAGGTGACGAATTGTCGCTATCTGGATCCGGAAATACTCAGGCGCCTGCTGCCGGGCGACGATCTCGCCATCATCGTGCCCGATGCGAACAATTGCATTGCGACAGCGGGCGGCAAGGTGGTGACCTTGGCGATTGCCAAAGACACCCGGGGCGGGCCGGCGGCGGAGCGGTCGCTGAAGTCGGGCGGATGTACCGTGGATGCGCTACCG
>JANNNM010000932.1:0-3733 GCA_031398535.1 Betaproteobacteria bacterium
CAGTCCTCCGCACCCACCGCGCGTGCCGGCCGAAGATCCGGCGCGCGCGGCGCCGCACCAAGGCAACACCGTCTCTGCCGCTGCAGGAACCACCATCAGGGAGCCCGCATGAATCCGCCCGACGCCGCCTCCACTGCCATGCTCGATCCGGTGTCCGCCGACCATGCGCCGGCCAAGCCTGCCTATCGCCGCATCCTGCTGAAGCTTTCCGGCGAAGCCCTGATGGGTGACGACCAGTACGGCATCAAGCGCGAGGTCATCGACCGCATCGTGGCCGAGATCGGCGACGTGATGCGCGCCGGTGTCGAGATCGCCATCGTCATCGGTGGCGGCAACATCTTTCGCGGCGTGGCCCCGGGCGCGGCCGGCATGGACCGCGCCACCGCCGACTACATGGGCATGCTGGCCACGATCATGAACGCGCTGGCGCTGCAGGACGCGCTGCGTCGCGCCGGTGTCGAGTCACGCGTGCAATCCGCGCTGCGCATCGACCAGGTCGCTGAGCCTTACATCCGCGGCCGCGCGCTGCGCCACCTCGAGGAAGGGCGCGTCGTCATCTTCGCGGCCGGCACCGGCAATCCGTTCTTCACCACCGACACGGCAGCCGCGCTGCGCGGCCGCGAGATGGGCGTCGACATCGTGCTTAAGGCCACCAAGGTCGATGGCGTGTATACGGCGGACCCGATGAAAGACGCGTCGGCGGTGCGCTACAAGACGCTGACCTTCGACGAGGCCATCGTCAAGAACCTGAAGGTGATGGACGCCACGGCGCTGGCGCTGTGCCGCGACCAGAACATGCTGCTGAAGGTGTTTTCGATCTTCGTCCCCGGCGCGCTGATGCGCGTCGTGATGGGCGGCGACGAAGGCACGCTGGTGCATTGCTAGTCCAACAATTCGCAAAGGGGCAGGAGGGCGCATGATCGGCGACGTGAAGAAGACCGCGGAACAGAAAATGACCAAGTCGGTGGAGGCACTGAAGACCGACTTGTCGAAGGTTCGCACCGGCCGTGCGCACACGGGTCTGCTCGACCACATCCAGGTCGACTATTACGGCTCGATGATGCCGTTGACGCAGGTCGCCAACGTCACGCTGGCCGACTCGCGCACGATCGGCGTGCAGCCATGGGAGAAGAAGATGATCCCCGTGGTCGAGAAGGCCATCCGCGACGCCGACCTCGGCTTGAACCCTGCCACCAGCGGCGATCTCATCCGCATCCCGATGCCGTCGCTGACCGAGGAGCGGCGCAAGGAACTGATCCGCGTCGTGCACAAGGAAGCCGAAGCCGCGCGCGTGGCCGTCCGCAACATCCGCCGCGATGCCAACGACCAGTTCAAGAAGCTGCTGAAGGAAAAGCTGTGCTCGGAAGATGACGAGCGCAATGCGCAAGCCGACATGCAGAAGCTTACCGACCGTTTCATCGCCGACGTGGATCGCGTCATGCAGGCGAAGGAAACGGATCTGATGGCCATCTGACGCGGCCGCTGTCGCGGCCGGCGGCCACTCGCCATCTTCCGCGCGCCACTCCTACGTGTTCAAGAGCTCCACTCTCGAGAGTCCGCCGGAACGCGCCGTGCCGCGGCACGTGGCGATCATCATGGACGGCAACGGCCGCTGGGCCAAGCAGCGCCTGCTGCCGCGCGTGGCGGGCCACCGGCGTGGTGTCGAGGCGGTGCGCACCACGGTGCGCGCCGCCATGGAGCGCGGCATCGAATACCTGACGCTCTTTGCATTCTCCAGCGAAAATTGGCGGCGCCCCGCCGACGAAGTGTCAATCCTGATGGATCTCTTCGTCCGCGCGCTCGAGCAGGAGGTGGCCAAGCTCCACGAGAACGGCGTGCGCTTCAAGGCGGTGGGGGATCTTTCGCGGTTCGATCCGCGCATCCGCGAACTGGTCGCCGCCGGCGAAGCGCAGACCGCGGCGAATACGCGGCTCACGCTGACCATCGCCGCCAACTACGGCGGCCGCCGCGACATCGCCGAAGCGGCGCAGCGCTATTTCGCGGCGCATCCGGATGCGGCGGGCGGCCCGTCCATCGCGCCGGAGGCGCTCGATCCTTTCTTCGCGATGGCCTACGCGCCGGAACCCGATCTCTTCATCCGCACCGGCGGCGAGCACCGCATCTCGAATTTCCTGCTGTGGCAGCTGGCCTATACCGAGCTTCACTTCACCGACATGCTGTGGCCTGATTTCGACGCGGCGGCGCTGGACGTCGCCATCGTGTCGTACCGCAGCCGCGAACGCCGCTTCGGCCGCACCAGCGAGCAGGTCCAGGCGGCGCAAGGCATCTGATGCTGAAGACGCGGATCCTGACCGCGTTGGTGCTGGTGCCCGCCGTGCTCGCGGCACTGTTCCTGTTGCCATCCTTCGGTTGGGCGCTGGTCACGCTGGCCGTCGTGGCCATCGCCAGCGGCGAGTGGTCGCGGCTGGCGGGTTACAACACGATGCAGGGTCGGCTCTTCACCGGCGCGATCGTTTTGGCCGGCGCGGCGCTGCTGGCGTGGGGATGGTCCGCAGGCGGCTGGCTGCCCGGCGTGGTGCTGGTGGTATGCGGCGTTGCCGCAATCTTCTGGCTGGCCCTGGCACCGGCATGGGTCGTGCGGCGCTGGTCGACGCGCCATCCGGCCACGCAGGCCGTCGTGGGCTTCATCGTGTTGCTGGCCACGTGGGTGGCGCTGGTCGAATTGCAGGCCCGCTCGCCGTGGCTGGTCCTGGCCGCCATGGCCATCGTCTGGATCGCGGATACGGCGGCGTACTTCACCGGCCGTGCGTTCGGCCGTCGCAAGCTCGCACCCCAGGTCAGCCCCGGCAAGTCGTGGGAAGGCGTGTATGGCGCGTGGGTGGCGGTCGTCGTGTACGCGCTGCTGCTGGTGCCGCTGGCTGCGGCCGCGGGCTACCGGCTGCCCGTCGATGCCAGCACCGTGGTGATCTGGCTGGTGTTGATCTTCGTGATCGCTTCGGCATCGGTCGTCGGCGATCTCTTCGAATCGTTGCTGAAGCGGCAGGCGGGCGTCAAGGACAGCGGCACCGTGCTGCCAGGCCATGGCGGCGTGCTCGACCGCATCGATGCGCTGCTGGCCGCAATGCCGCTGGCCGCCATCGCGGCGCAGCTGTTCCTCGTCCGGCCGGTCGCATGATGCGCAGGTTGGCGCTGCTGGGCGCGACGGGCTCCATCGGGGCATCCACGCTCGACGTGGTGGCGCGGCATCCTGATCGCTTCGAGGTGGTCGCGCTGGCCGCGCACTCGAGCGTCGACCGCATGCTGGAACTGTGTCGCACCTTTCGTCCGCCGTGGGCGGCGATGGTGGACCCAACCGCGGCGCTGCAACTGCAGCGCGCAATCGCCGCGGAGGGGCTGACGACGCGCGTGCTGGCCGGCGCGGACGGGCTGGAGGCCGTGGCTACGCTGCCCGAGGTGGATACCGTGCTGGCGGCGATCGTGGGTGCGGCCGGCTTGCCCTCCACGCTGGCGGCCGCGCGCGCGGGCAAGCGCATCCTGCTGGCCAACAAGGAATCCTTGGTGCTGGGGGGCGCGTTGTTCATGGCGGCAGTGGAGGCCGGCGGCGCGACGCTGCTGCCGATCGACAGCGAACACAACGCCATCTTCCAGTGCCTGCCGCGCGATTTTGCGCGCGACCCGGCGCGTGGTGGTATCCGCCGGATCCTGCTCACGGCGTCCGGCGGACCGTTTCGCACGCGTGCGCCTGCGGAACTCGCGGCCGTGACACCTGACC
>JANNNM010000042.1:0-7094 GCA_031398535.1 Betaproteobacteria bacterium
GCCGCCACGTGCTGCGACACCTCGATCGGGCTCGCGAACATCACGCCGATGTGTCCCGCCACGAGATCCGCCACCGCGGGACCGCCACCCTTGTACGGCACGTGCGTGAAGTCGGTGCCGGTACGCATCTTGAAGAGTTCGGTGGCGAGGTGCGGCACGCTGCCGTTGCCGGGCGAACCGTACATGATCGTGCCGGGCTTGGCTTTGGCGAGCGCCAGCAGCTCCTGCGGAGTCGCGGCGACCACCGACGGATGCGCGGTGAGGATCAGCGGTGAGGACGCGAGCAGCGCCACGCCGGTGAAGTCGCGCGCCGCATCGTAGGGGAGGTTCTGGTACATCAGCGGCGCGATGACGAAAGGCGCGGGCGCCAGCAGCAGCGTGTAGCCGTCGCCGGGCGCCTTGGCCACATCGGCGGCGCCCATCGTCGTCGCGGCGCCGGGCTTGTTCTCGACGATCACGGGCTGGCCGAGTCGCTCGGACAACTTCTGGCCGACGAGGCGCGCCAGCACATCGGAGGCGCCGCCGGGCGCAAAGGGGACGACCAGCCGGATCGGCTTTGCGGGCCAGGCCTGCGCCTGCGCCGCACCCGAGGCAACGGCAAAGCAGGCAAGCGCAACCGCCTGCAGCAATCGCACCACGCGCGATGACATCATGGGAATTCCTCCTTGCGTTCTGGTGGACGGCCTTCGCGCGCGGGGACCATGCGTCGCCGCGCACCACTGAAGTGGTTTATTTTTCAGACCAATCGCCCAAGACTACGCGCGGCGAAAGCGAGCGTCAACCCGTCACGGCGCCGGTCCTGTCGCCAAGGGATAGCCCGCCTCGCGCCATGCCTTCATGCCGCCGTCGAGCGCCACCGTGAACGGAAAGCCCATCTCGTGCAGCGTGGCCGCGGCCAGCGTCGAGATCTGGCCCAACTCGCAGCACGTGAGGATGCGCCGCGTCGGATCGGGCAGCGCCTGGTTCACGCGCAGTTCCAGCTGGCCGCGCGGCAGCAGCCGCGCACCCGGCACGTGGCCCGCCTCGTACGCATCGCGTTCACGCACATCGAGGATGATGAGGTCGTCGCGGCCCGCCTCGACGTGCGCCTTCAATTCGAGCAGCGACATGAACGGCACGCGCGCGGCGGCCTCGGCCAGCAGCTGCGCGACGGCCTTGCCGCCGTTCATGTTGGTGCGCAGCGCCTCGGTGATGTGCGTCGGCATCGACAGGTTCAGGTTGTTCATCATGTCGATGAAGGCAGCGCGGTCCTGCACCTGCAGCCGCGGATTGGTTGCAGCCTCCTGCCCGATCGTCGAATGCGTGCGGTTCTTGTAGTCGTGCGCCGGATAGACGAGCAGCGCGGGGTCGAGGCGCAGCACGCGCTCGAACAGGCTGTCGTACAGTGCGCCGGGGTCGCCCGTGGGCAGGTCCGTGCGGCCGGTGCCGCCGATCAGCAGCGTGTCGCCGGTGAAGACGCGATCCTCCACCTGCAGGCACATCGAGTCGCGCGTATGGCCCGGCGTATGCAGCGCGCGCAGCCGCAGCTTGCCCAGCACCACCATCTCGCCGTCACCGATCCGCATGTCGACAAAGGGGGCCGGGCTGCCGCGATGCATCACGACGGGCACGCCCAGCTTCAGTGCCAGCTGCCGCGTGGCCGAGAAGTGATCGGCGTGCGTGTGCGTGTCGATGACAAAGCGGATACGGAGGCCGTCCCGCGCGGCCAGTGCCATGTAGTGATCAATTTGGCTCAGCTCGGGATCGATCAGGGCCGCCCCGCAGGTGTCGCTGCATCCCACCAGATAGGACTGGCAGCCGCCTGTTGCCACCTGCTCGAAAATCATTGCGCCCCCGCCCTTTGCCGGATTTCGCCAGCGTGACGGCGGTGCCGGGCAATTGCAAGAGCACCGCCGGCCGGGTGGCGCGACAATTGCATTCATTCCCTGGGCCGCGCCGGACCGCCGCCCGTGTGACCGCGCGGCCGGGGCTGCGCTGCATCCCCGCAGGTGCGCTGTAATCCGTTGCTTTTCACAGTACAAATAGCAATTTTGGGGAGTGGTCGCGATGGTGGGCAAACTCGTTGCAATCCTGTTTTTGTCGGTCCTGCTGGCCGGCAACAGCCACGGCCAGGGTAACGAACTCGTCTTTGCAGTGACGGAGGGCGTCACCTACCAGGCCACACCGAAGGAAATCCGCGACAAGTTCGCGCCCATCGCCGACGTGCTGGCCCGGGCCACCGGCCGGCGGGTGCGCATGGTACTGGTCCCGGGCTACAACGACGTCCGCGCGGGCCTCGCCACCCAGGAATACGACGTTGCCTTCATCCATCCGGCGCATGTATCCATGGCTGAGATCAAGGCGGGCCGGTACAAGTCCGTGGCCTGGACCACCGGCTTCACCGAATACACGGTCTCGATGCTGATGCTCCCGAACACGCCGCTGAAGGCGTTGGGCGAGCTGAAGGGCCACACGCTGGTCACGCCCGACCCCGATTCGATCACTGCCGTCATGGTCCGCGCGATGCTGCGTACCGACAACATCAAGTGGACGGCCGACCGCGATCCGCCGCCCGCCACGGTGCGCGTCATCACCACCCGCTACCAGGACGCCGTGCCGTTCTATCTCGAGAATGGCTTCGCGATGGTGGCCGCCACCGCCGCCAACGCGGTCGTCAAGGGCTGGACCGACAAGGGCGGCAAGGTGCTGGTGAAGTCGAAGCCGGTGCCGATCAAGCAGTTCATCGTCTCGACCAAGATGCCGCCGGACGAACAGGCGCGCATCCGTGAAGCGCTGATCGGGCTGCGCGATGCGAAGGGCGGCCGCGAAGCCCTCGATACGGTCGGCTACAAGGGCTTCCTCGCCCCCAATCCGCAGGTGGAAACCGCCGCGATCGAGTGGCTGGGGCTGTAACGCCCGAAGTCGATGGTCATTTCGTCCGGCCGTGCGCAACTGCATGCCGACAGCGCCGGCAACGGTGCGCCGGTGGTGCTGCTGCACGCCGGCGTCGCCGACCGCCGGATGTGGCGCGATCAGGTGGATGCACTGGCGGCCGCATCGTTCCACGCCACCGCCTACAATCGGCGCGGGTTCGGCGACTCGCTGCACGCGGAGGAGTCGTACTCGCAGGCCGGCGACCTGCTTGCCGTGCTCGACCACGTGGCCCCGGGCCAGGCGGCCATCCTCGTCGGTTGCTCGCAAGGCGGCCGGATCGCGCTCGACTTCGCGCTGGCCCATGCGGCGCGGGTGCGCGCGCTGGTCCTGGTGGCGCCGGCCATCAGCGGCGCGCCGCAGCCCACGACTTGCGCACCCGCCATCGAAGCGTGGATCGAGCAGGTGGAGCGTGCCGAAGCCGCCGGGGATCTTGACTGGCTCAATGCCCTGGAGGCGCGGGCGTGGCTCGATGGTCCGCTGGCGCCGGAAGGTCGCGTGTCCGGTCCGGTCCGCCAGCTCTTTCTTTCGATGAACGGCATCGCGCTGCGCGCCGCGCAGCGCGGCTCGGCCATCGACGCGCCGCCCGCGTGGCCACGGTTGCGCGACATCCACATGCCCGCGCTGGTGCTGTGGGGCGATCTGGATTTTCCGGACCTCATCCGCCGCTGCGAGTACCTGTCGACGCAACTGCCGCAGGCCCGCTCGCGGGTGCTGCGCGCCGCCGCGCACCTGCCCAACCTCGAACATCCGGCGGCATTCAATCGGGCATTGCTGGAGTTTGTCGCTGCGCTCGATTGACGGATTGCCCGCCGCTGACGGCGTCCTACGGGGCCGCGGCCTCGTTCCGGCGCCGCCGTTGCAGCCATATGCGGATCCACACGATGGAGATCGCCGCCCACAGGCCTTTCCAGCCCCAGCCGCCGAAGTCGCTGATGATCGCGCGTCCCGGCGGGCAATCGCCGGCACCGCGGCATTGCGACGCCTCGATCACCGGCGTGTGCAGGAAGTCGCTGCGCGGTCCTGCGCACGGCGTGACGAACGTCCAGCAGGCAGGTCGTGCCAGGTGGTCGAGCGTGCCGTCGGTGGTGCTGCGCTTCTGGTCCGCAAAGCTCAGGATCGTGAACGGCAGGAAGACGATCAGCAACGCGATGCGCGCCGCCTCCCACAAGAGCGGCCACCCGGCGTACAGCGCGACATGCACGACCTGCGCGCGCCACGCGGCGCCCCACACTTCGGGCCAGGTCCACCGTCCGATGAAGCGCTGCAACGCCAGCATCGCGCTCCGTCCCGTCGCTTGCGACTCCCGTTGCGCGAGCTGCGAACCTGCTACGGCCGATTGCCTGAGCCGCGGCCACAGCACCGACCAGAAGAGCCGGACCATCGCCAGCAGCAGGACCCAGAACACGAGGCCCAGCGTGACGACCAGGTCGGCGCGCGCCTCGTTGTCATCCCATGGGTTGAACGGCACCAGCAGCCGGGCCAGCAGCTCGCCCGGCCCCGTCAGCAAGAACGTAAGATGATCCACGCAACGATCCTAACCGATCCGGCCGCTGCACGACGCTCCGGCCGGTGATGCTTGCGGACCTCGCATCATGACCACCACCAGCATTGCCGGGATGATCAAGGCGCAGCGGTTCGCTGTAGGCGGCACCTATGCGCTGACGCTGATCGAGAACCTGTGCACGCTCGCCTATCCCGCGCTGACCGGCCGCGCCGTCGACGACCTCGTCAAGCGCGACTACGCGGGCCTGGTGCTGCTGGTGGCCGTGTGGCTCACGCATCTCGCCGTGGCCTTCGTGCGCCAGCGTGTCGATACGCGCGTGTTCATGGGGCTGTACGCGCAGATCGCGTCGCACATCGTGGGTGCGCAGCAGGCGCAGGGCCACGGCATCAGCAAGGTATCGGCGCGCGTGGAGATGGTGCGGGACATCGTCGACTTCTTCGAGAAGGAAGTTCCGGCCATGTTCCACAACGTGATCGCCGTGGTGGGCTCGCTGGTGATGCTCTTCATCTACGACATCGATGCCGGCCTTATCGCGATGGCCGTGCTGCTGCCGATGGGCCTCGTCAATGCGTGGTACTGGCGGCGTGCCGTGCGCCTCAACCGCGGCATCAACAACCAGATCGAGCGCGAAGTCGACGACATCCATTCCGGCCGCATGTTTCGCATCCGCCGGCATTTCTGGCTGCTGCGGCGCTGGCGCGTGAAGCTGTCCGACACCGAGTCGTGGACCTGGGCGCTGACCGAGCTCGCCACGATCATCGCGCTCGTCTACATCCTGATCGACTTCACGCAGTCGCCCTACTTCACCGCCGGCGCCATCTATGCGGTGCTGGCGTACGTGTATGACTACCTCGAAGGGCTGAACCAGGTCCCCACGCTGGTCAACAACCTCGCGCGGCTGAAGGATGTGCGGGCACGGCTGGCGGCGACGCAAGCGTGACTTTCGCGCGTCCCGCCGCGTGCAAAGCCTGTGCCAAGGTTGCCTGACGTCCGGGGCGCGCGGCCGCTTCAGCCGGGCGTCCGCACCGGCTTCTTGTCGGGGGGCACCGGCATCACCTGCGGATCGGGCACCGCAAACTGCGTGGGCGGCGGCGTGCAGGTCAATTCAAAGAACTCCGGCAACGGCGGCACGATGAGGTTGGGCGGCGTCTTGAGGTTGAGCGTGTGGATCGGGACGGGCCATGGCCATAACGGTTTGAAAGGGGCGACCGAACACCGTACCACGGCGCCGCAGCGCCGGGGCCTTGCGCGGACGCAACAACGTTCATGCGATTGCACTGTCCTTCCGTCCGGCAATCTACACAGCGCCAATCGAATACGAGACACTGCGGCGTCGTGCGCCCATGACGCCGCATGACAGATTGACCAAACCAAAAAACTACAGGGGATGACCATCATGGCCCACCGGCCCGCTTCCATTGCACGCTGGACGATCATCGCGCTGGCGATGGCGATGCCACCGCTGGCACTGCCTGCCAGTGCGGCGACGATCGTACCGACGCAAAAGCTCGACGCCACGCTTTCCGGCGTCGCGGCGAACGGCGCCACCGGCATCACGCGCAAGCTGATGCGCATCGAACCCGCCACCGGCCAGGCGATGGTCGAGACCATCCTGCGGTTTGAAGGCAGTCTCGACGCGGTGAAGGCGCAGGGCGGTATCGTGCGTTCGGTGATGGGCAACATCGCCACCGTCGACATCCCCGCCGGCAAGCTGGCCGCCATCGCGGCACTGCCCGGTGTCGTCTCGATCGAGGCCGCGCGCGCGCAACCGTTGCGCCTCGACAAGAGCGTGCCAAACGCGCGTGCCGACACGCTGCGCGTCGGCACGCCGCCCACGTGGAGCGCGGGTACCGGCAACGGTGTGCTGGTCGGCGTCATCGATTCCGGGATCGACTTCAAGCATGCCGATTTCAAGAATGGCGATGGCACCACGCGCATCGTCGCCATCTGGGACCAGCGGGAGACCGGCGCGGCGGGCGCGCCCCCGGCGGGCTATGCCTACGGCGGCGTATGCACGTCGGCGATGATCAATGCCGCGATCGCCGGCGATCCGGCGGCCTGCACGCAGAAGGACACCGACGGCCACGGCACCCACGTCGCCGGCATCGCCGCCGGCAACGGCCAGGCCACCGGCAACGGCCAGCTTGGCTTCAGGATGATCGGCATGGCACCCTCGGCCAACATCCTCGTGGCGAACGGCAGCGGCAATGCGCGGGTGCTCGATGCGATTGCCTGGATGAAGGCCACCGCCGCCGCGCTCGGCCGGCCGCTGGTGATCAACATGAGCTTCGGCTCGTACTTCGGCGCGCGCGACGGTACGTCGAACTACGAACAGGGCATGAGCAACCTCGCCGGCCCCGGCGTCATCCTGGTCGGCGCCGCCGGCAATGAAGCCACTGCGCCGATCCGTGCCACGGGCACGATTACGCAGGGGGCGGGCGTGACGGTGGGCTTCACGATTCCCGAGGCCAGCGCCAGTGCTGAACTCGAGGTCTGGTATCCGGGCACCAACAGCTACGGCGTAAACGTGCAGGGACCCGGCTGTCCCGCCACGATCACCGTCAATCCGGGCGATGCGCCGGGCACGCTGCAGACGCCATGCGGCGGCGTGGAGTTTCTCTCCACCGGCGTGCAACCCAACAACGACGACCGGCAGATCAAGGTCACCCTCGGGTCC
>JANNNM010000072.1:0-3278 GCA_031398535.1 Betaproteobacteria bacterium
TCCCCCGGCTGCAGCGTCATGAAGCCCGACAGGTATTCGATCAGCGTCGGGATGTCGAACACCAGGTCGCGCGTGTTGCCGCGCTGCGTCACCACGCCGTTCACCGTCGTCGACAGTTCGAGCTGCGCAGCATCGGGGACGTCGGCGGCGTCGACCAGCCACGGGCCGATGGCCGTCGTTGCATCGCGGTTCTTGACGCGCAGGTTGGGGCGATACCAGTTCTCGAGGTAATCGCGGATCGCATAATCATTGGCCACCGTATAGCCCCCCACGACGTTCCACGCATCGGCGCGCGCCACACGCTGCGCGGGCTTGCCGATCACCACCGCCAGTTCGCACTCATAGTGCATGAACGTGACGTCGCGCGGGCGGCGCGTCTGCCCGCGATGGCCCACCAGCGTGCCGGCGCTCTTCAGGAACACCAGCGGCTCCTGCTGGGCGCTAAAGGACAGTTCCTTCGCGTGGTCGGCGTAATTGAGCCCCAGCGCGATGATGGTGCCCACGTCGAAGGGCGGCAGCCACACGACGGCATCTTCCGGCAGCACGCGTCCGTCGGCCAGGCGGACGCCGCCTTCCGCCGGCGTCGCAGCGTGCACGGCGCCATGCACCGCGACGCGCGCGGTCCTCATGCGTCGCGCTCCCGCGACGCGACCACGGTGTTTTCCAGCGTGCCCACGCCCTCCACCGTGATCGCGACTTGCGCACCCGCGCGTACGCGCGGCGCGCCGGCCGGCACGCCCACCAGCAGCACGTCGCCCGGGGAGAGCGTCATGAACGCGGTGACGTCGGCAAGCAACCGTGCCACCGGGCGGATGAGTTCGCGCAGGCTGGCCTGCAGGACCTGCACACCGTCGACGGCAACCCGGATCTCGAGCGCATCGGGATCCGGCACATGCCGCGCCGCGCGGACCCATGGACCCAGCGGCATGAAACCGTCGCGGCACTTGTAGCGGATCGACGGCCGGTAGTAGTCGGGATGGGGAATCGACACATCGTTGCCCACCGTGTAGCCGGCGACGTGGTCGAGCGCGATGGCGGCGGAAACCCGGCACGCCGTCCGCCCGATGACGATGCCCACGGTGGCGCCCATCTCCAGCGACTCGACACCGTGCGGGATCGCGATGGTGTGGTGGTGTGCCGACAATGTGTTGCGTGGCTTGATGTAGAGCACCGGTGCCCGCGGCGGCGCCTTGTACGGTGGCTGCGTGACGGCGTCGCCCAGGGCCGCCAGCGCGCCGCGAAAATTGAGCAGCGTGCCGACAATCGTGCCGGTGACGGGCGGCGCCCAGTCGAGGTCGCGCGTCGCCCACGGCCGGCCATCGGCCTCCACCGTCTGCGCCCGCACGTCGACCGGCACATCGCAGCGCGCGCGGCCGGCAAGTTGCATCAACGCGTGGTCGATCATGAGTTGCATGGACGTGGCGTGGTGGACAAACGGATTCGTTAATATGTTAGCAATTTATCGTCAGGCACCAGCCCTGTCAATCGCCTTCGGCGGCGTGGTTTCCCGCCGTCGCCGCCCCGGCGATCCGACCCGCCGCCCCCCTGCATCAGCTAAAATCGCAGGCTTTGCGGCCGCTCCGCTCCCGCGGGCCGCCACCGCCCCTCTTTCGAATCGCCATGACCACATCCACTGCGGCGCCCGTCGCCGCCTCGACCCTCGCGCAGGCTGCCGCTGCCGCGCATGCAGCGCCCACCAACGCGATGGCCTGGCTCACGCTCATCTCGCTGCTGCAGCAGGCGCGGCGCACGGACGAGGAACAGCAGGCGCTGGCGGACGCCGCCAGGCACCTGCCCGACCATCCGCAGATCACGCTGGCCACCGGCATCAGTGCGTTTCGCCACGGCAAGCTCGATGTCGCGCAACGCTCGCTGACCCGCGCCGCGGCGCTCGACCCCACCGCCGCCACGCCCTGGGTGGCGCTGGCCCGCGTGGCGGAATTGAAAGGCGACCTCGCGGCCACGCTGCGGCATACCTTGCACGCGGTGGAACTCGACAAGGGCCAGGCACCGCTGCTGGTGGACGTCGGCCGCGGCCTGCAGTCGATCGGGCGGCTGGACGAGGCCGAGCAGGCGTTCCGCGGCGCGACCGTCGCGCAGCCTGAAGCCGTCGAAGCCTGGCGTGCTCTCGCCGCATTGCTGGGCGAGCACGGCAAGATGGCGGAGGCGATGCAGGCGCTGGGCCGCGCACTGGCGCTGGCGCCACGCTACCCGGACCTGCATGCCCTGGCGGGCGACATCCTGCGCGTCGGCAATCATCCTGAAGATGCCGCGAAGGCCTACGCCAACGCGCTGCAACTCTTCCCCAAGTCCCCCGACCTCCTCAACAAGTTGGGCTGCCTGCAGAAGCAGCTGGGCGACGTGGCCAGCGGCGAGCAGCTGTTGCGCCAGGCGATCGCACTCGAACCGCGCTTCCAGATCGCGCGCGAGAACCTGGTCGCCATCTGCATCGAACGGCAACAGGTGGACGCCGCGCGCGCGCTGCTGCGGGAGGCCCTGGCCGTGCCCGGCATCGCCGACGACGCGCGCCGCAGCGCCACGTCAGCGCTGGCCATCTTCGACGAACATGACCTGCTGGCGCCCATACTGGCGCAGGCAGTGAAGGACGGCGACGACACGGCGCTCGCCGCGATGATCGGCCGCACGCCCGATGCCGTGCTGCCGCTCGATGCACCGAAGATCACGGGGTTCCGCGACCTGGCCCAGAAAACCGGCGGCCCGGTGCGCACCAAGGAAAACGAGCGCTTCGCGCGCGGCCTGCCGTCATGGTCCGGTTGGCCCGTGTTCGAGGCGCACTTCGCCATGCATCGCGGCGACGATGTGGACGCCATCCTGGCGAGCCGCGATCGCCTCAATGCAGCCACGGCCGATCCCGCCGCCGCGCGCGACGCCGACACGCGCAAGATGCTGCACTACCTGCGGGCGATCGAACTTCGCCGCACGCTGCCCCAGCCGGCGGCAACGGGGGCGGCCCGCGAGGCGCGCCTGCGCTTCTGGCACGCGGCGATCGGCCAGGACGATCCGGAATTCTTCGCCGGCCAGGTGAAGCCCACGCCCAACTTCGTCAGCACCAACCCCACCGTCGCGCGCACACCGCCTGCCGCCGTCGCCGGCACGTGGCGCGCGTTGCTCACGGAAATGAACGACCGCGCGCAAGCGGGACCTTGGCGCGCGGCGCTGCTGTACTTCGCGATCGTCGACATGCACGGCTTCCGCGACGGCAATGGCCGCCTCGCGCGCTTCGTGCTGAACGTCGAGCTCGAAGCCGCCGGCTACCA
>JANNNM010000107.1:0-4058 GCA_031398535.1 Betaproteobacteria bacterium
AGGTAGCCGACGACGCCGAATACCAGCATCAGCATCACGTCGAAGGTGCTGGAGTGAACCGAGTAGGCGCCGATCGCGCACAGCACCAGGATGAGCGGTGCGATGATGCTGAACGGCACGCGCAGGATCGCGGCCAGAAGCGGCACGCATGTCAGCACGATGATGAGGCCGACGAGATTGCCGAGATACATCGACGCGATCAGGCCCCAGACGAATTCCTTCTGCTCGATGAACAGCATCGGTCCGGGCTGCAAGCCCCAGATCAGAAGACCGCCGAGAAGAACTGCGGCGGTCGGCGAACCCGGAACGCCGAGCGACAGCATCGGCAGCAATGCGGCGGTGCCGGCGGCATGCGCGGCGGTTTCCGGCGCGATGACGCCTTCCAGTTGCCCGGTGCCGAACTTGTCGCCGTTCTTCGACATGCGCTTGGCCACGCCGTAGCTCATGAACGAGGCGGGTGTCGCGCCACCCGGCGTGATGCCCATCCAGCAGCCGATGATCGAACTGCGCACCATCGTCATCCAGTACGTAGGCAACTTCTTCCAGGTCTCCCAGACGACCTTGCGGTCGATCTTGCCGCGCGCGCCCTTGAACGCAAGCCCCTCTTCCATCGTCAGCAGGATCTCGCCGATGCCGAAGAGGCCGATCACCGCAATCAGGAAGTCGAAGCCTTTCAGCAACGGGATAAAGCCGAAGGTCAGGCGCAGCTGCCCGGTCACCGTATCAAGACCCACGGTGGCGAGACCGAAGCCCAGCATCATCGCCGCCAGCGTCTTCCACGGCGAGCCCTTGCTCATGCCGACGAAGCTGCAGAACGTAAGCAGGTACACCGCGAAGAATTCGGGCGGCCCGAACTTCAGCGCGAACTTGGCGACCAGCGGCGACAGGAACGTGATCAGCACCACGGCGACGAACGCGCCGATGAACGAGGATGTGAACGTCGCTGTCAGGGCCTCGCCCGCGCGGCCCTGCTGCGCCAGCGGATAACCGTCGAAGGTGGTGGCCACCGACCAGGGCTCGCCGGGAATGTTGAAGAGGATCGACGTGATCGCGCCCCCGAACAACGCACCCCAGTAGATGCACGACAGCATGATGATCGCCGACGTGGGGTTCATCGAGAACGTGAGCGGCAGCAGGATGGCCACGCCGTTGGCGCCGCCCAGGCCGGGCAGCACGCCGATCAGCACGCCGAGCAGCACGCCGACCAGCATCAGCATCAGGTTGTAGAACGACAGGGCGACTGCAAAGCCCCCGAACAGCGAGTTCAGTTCATCCAACGTTGCTCTCCCTTGATGCCGACGTTGCGCAGTACCGGGTGACCGCCGGACCGTGAACCCGGGCGGCGCACCTTGGCTGCACGATCAATCAGTAGCCGAACAAGGCCTCGAGCGGGCCCTTTGGCAGCGGAACCTTGAACCAGACTTCGAACATCAGCCACAGCGCGATCACGACCATTGCGCTGATGAAGATGCTCTTCAGCCAGGAGAACTTGCCCTGCCACACCATGAAGACAGTGATGAACAGCAGCGATGCGACATAGATGCCGAGGAGCCCGATCACGATCGTGTAGAGGATCGTCGGGATCAGCACGGCCATGATCAGTTTCGCCTGGCCCTTCTCGACGAAATCCTCACCGGCGTTCTTCGCCCGCACGGCCTGGAACACCGAGACCGCGGCACTGAAGCAGAGGATCAAGCCGATGTAGAACGGGAAGTAGCCGGACTTGGGTCCATCGTCGCCCCAGCCGGTGCCCAATCGATTGGCGTCGATGATCAGGATCATGCCCAGGACGAAGAGAATGGCGCCGACGGCGATCTCCATCGTCCGGTTCGAGACGAGGCCCTGCTTGTCAGGTTCCATCGAAGGGAGCCTTCCGCGAAATTGACAACTGTGGTGGCACCGCGGGCCCGCACGCGTCGAACGCGCGCGGGCCTTGCTGCGGCGGGATTACTTGGCGAGGAAGCCCGCTTCCTTCATCAGGTCCTGATGGGTCTTTTCTGCAGCTTCGACCCACTTCGCGTACTCGGCACCGGCCATGAACGTCTGGTTGAAGGCACCCTTCTCCATGAAGTCCTTCCAATCGGCCGTTTCACGCACCTTCTTGAAGAGGTCCACGTAGAACGCGACCTGGTCCGGTGTGACGCCGGGCGCCATGAAGATGCCGCGCAACATCACGTAGTCCATCGCCACGCCCGATTCCTTGCACGTGGGGATGTCGTTCCACGACATGTCGGCCGTCACCTTGGTCTTGTAGGGCATGCGCGTGTCGTCGAACACGCACAGCGGACGCAACGCACCGCCGCGCCACTGCGCCACCGCCTCGATCGGGTTGTTCACCGACGAGTCGATGTGCTTGCCCGTCAACTGCACGGCCACGTCGCCGCCGCCCTTGTACGGGATATACGTGTCCTTGACGCCCGCAGCCTTTTCGATCGCCACGGTGATGATCTGGTCTTCCTGCTTCGACCCGGTGCCGCCCATCTTCATCTTGCCCGCGCCCGCCGCCTTGGTGGCGTCGATGTATTCCCTGGCTGTCTTGTAGGGTGTCTCGGCGTTGACCCAGAGCACGAACTGGTCGAGGGCCAGCATCGCCACGGGCGTCAGGTCCTTCCAGTTGAAAGGCACGCCGGTGGCGAGCGGTGTGGTGAACAGGTTCGACAGCGTGATGATGATCTTGTGCGGGTCGCCCTTGCTGCCCTTGATGTCAAGGAAGCCCTCGGCGCCGGCACCTCCGGACTTGTTGAGAACCACCATCGGCTGCTTCATCAGGTTGTTCTTGACGATGATCCCCTGGACGAAACGCGCCATCTGATCGGCACCGCCACCGGTTCCTGCCGGGACGATGAACTCGACCGACTTGGTCGGCTCCCACGCAGCCATCGCCGGTGCGCTTGCCATGCATACCGCCAGCGCGGCGGCGCCCAGGATGCCCTGCTTGATCCGGATTCGCATGCTGCTTCTCCTAAGGTTGTTGGCCCTGCAATGCGCAGGGCGTGTGATGGCCTTGACGAGCGGTTCAGGACGAGGGAACAGGACGCGAGCCGAAGCGATCGCGGGCGGCTGCGCACGCACGGACGTGCAAGCACAGGACGCAGGACGACTGCGGATTGATCATGGTGCCTCCTCCACGATGCGCCGGCGAATCCGCCGACGCCATGCATTCGCCGCGTGGTCATGCCCGCAGCTGTTCTGTTATGCACGTTTGATATACCGTATCTGATATATTCAGAAGCGTCAACACTGGCAGGCGACACAAGTGCAGCAGACACTTGGCCGCAACTGCGCAGCCGGCAAGGGGAGCATGCATGAAGATTTGCGTCTACGGGGCCGGAGCCATCGGTGGGTACTTGGGCGTAGCCCTGGCCGAGGCCGGCGCCGATGTCAGCCTGGTCGCGCGGGGCCCGCACCTGGCCGCGATGCGCGCGCATGGCGTGCGCCTGCAGATGGTCGAATCCGAGCGCACCGTGCAGGTCCGCTGTACCGACGACGCGCGTGACCTCGGTGTCCAGGATTACGTGATCGTGGCGCTGAAGGCGCACTCGGTGCCGGCCGTCGTCGAGTCGATGCGCCCCCTGCTCGGACCGCAGACGTCCATCGTGATGGCCGTGAACGGCATTCCTTACTGGTACTTCTACAAGCACGGCGGCGACCTCGAAGGGTCCACCGTCGACGCCGTCGACCCCGGCGGCCTGCAATGGCGCGTGCTGACGCCCGAACGCGCGATCGGCTGTGTCGTCTATCCCGCCACGGAGATCGTGGCGCCGGGCGTGATCCGCCACGTGTACGGCAAACGCTTCCCGCTCGGCGAGCCCGGCGGCGGCACGTCGCCGCGCGTCGAAGCATTGGCGCGGATGTTCGAGGCCGGCGGCCTGGAAGCGCCGATCCGCGACAACATTCGCGACGAGATCTGGCTGAAGCTCTGGGGCAACCTCTGCTTCAATCCGATCAGCGCGCTGACGCACGCCACGCTCGACATCATTGCCGGGGACCCCGGCACGCGGGCGGTGGCGCGCGCGATGATGCAGGAAGCACAGGCCATCGGCGAGCGGCTGGGCGTG
>JANNNM010000109.1:0-8295 GCA_031398535.1 Betaproteobacteria bacterium
CAAGCCACCCAAAAAAAACGTACTCCTGTGTGATACTCAAGGTCGCGTACGCTGTCAGCAACAGCCGGAGGAGGAGCCAGGGCAGGCGCCCTGCCTTGTGGCGCGCTGCCAGCTATAGCTACCTTCGGCCGGCAGGCGCCACGGCAGCACCCTGAATGCCGTGCCGCAGCAGCGCGTCGGCAACGAAGCCCGAGGCCTTCATCTCTTCGATGTAGTTGCTGAGCCAGGCCTGCGCCGCGGTGCGGCCCTTGGGCACACCCATCGCCTGCTCGATCACCATGAACCGGCCCGGCAGCAGGCGCACGCCGCCCACGCGCTTCGCGTCCGCCTCGAGCTGCTGCTTCACGCCCGCGGCCACTTCGAGGTTCTGCGCGAGAAAGAAGTCGGTGACTTCGGGTGACGTGGGCGCACGCACCAGCGTCGCGGCCTTCAGCTCGCGCGTGAGGTAGAGGTCGTACGCGCTGCCGCGCCCGGCAGCCGCGCGCGTGCCGGCGCGGTCCACTTCGTCGTTGCGTTGCAGGGCCGACGTGTTGCGCACGAGATACGCGCCTTCGATGATCACGTAAGGCGCGGTGTATTCCATGTCTGCGGCCCGCACGGGGTCGATCGCGACGAAGGCCAGGTCCACCTGCCGCGCCTTGACCGCTTCGACGACGTTGCCCGCGGAGTTGAACAGCACCAGCTCGACCGGCAGTCCGAGCCGCCGGCCGGCCTCGCGTGCCAGGTCCACCGACACGCCGCGCGGTTCGCCCGCTGCATCCTTATTCGCGAGAATCGGATTGCCGAAGTTGATCGCGGCGCGAAGCTTGCCCGTGCCACCGAGTTCGGCGACCGCGGCGGCAGGCGGCTGCGGCGCGGTGGTGGTGCAGGCGGCCGCCAGCAACATCGTGCTGGCGATCAGGAATCCGATTCGTTTCATCGCAGACTCTCGTTCAGTGGTGAATGCGCAGGACGATCTTGCCGACATGCGTGCCTGCTTCCATCCGCGCCTTCGCTTCCGCAAGTTGCGCGAAGTCCATCACGCAATCGATCTGCGGCGCGATGCGGCCGCTGGCGAAGTGGGGCAGCACATCGGTGACGAATCGCGGAATGGCGGCCGACCGTTGCTCCAGTGTGCGCAGCCGATTGGAGACGCCGAAGATGGTCAGGCGCTTCGCGTGCAGCGCGGCCAGATCGATCGTGGATGCGGTTACGCCGTCGACATAACCGACGGTCGCCAGGCGGCCCTCGAACGCCATCGCGCGAACGTTCTCGGCGAACACCGATCCGCCGACCGTGTTGACGACCAGGTTGGCGCCGCGCTGGCTCGTCGCCTCGAGTACCGTTGACGCGAAATCCGGCAGGCGCGTGCAGAGCGCGATGTCGAGTCCAAGCGGCGCAAGCTTGTCCAGTTTCGCAGCAGACCCGGACGTTCCAATGACGTGCGCGCCCAACGCCTTGCCCAATTGCAGCGACGCCACCCCGACGCCGGACGACACGCCGTTGACGAGCAGCCATTCGCCTGCCTGCATCCGGCCCTGCAGCACCAGCATGTCATAGGTGACGAGAAAGACCAGTGGAATGCTGGCGGCCTGTTCCCAGCTAAGGTTCGCCGGGATTGCCATGGCTTCTGCGGCTTCCATGAGCGCGTACTGCGCAAAGGCGCCCGTGCAGCGGCCCATCACGCGATCGCCCGGACGCAAGCCGGTCACTGCGGACCCGGCTGCCACGACCTCGCCCGCACCTTCCCCGCCGACCGCTTTCCACGGACCCGCCCGACCCTTCGGTCCGTGGCCCGGCAGGAACTCACCGCGGTTCAGCGCGGCGGCATGCATGCGCACCAGCAGCTGGGCCGGACCGGCCGCGGGCAACGGAATCTCACGCACTTCCAGCGTGCTGGCCGCTTCGTCCATCAGCATCCAGTACGACTGCATCGCGATCCTCAAGCGTGGCGTTGCGGCCGCATCACGGCCGGCACAGTGCCGTCAGCGTGCGCATGTCGGGCAACCCAGCGAGCGTCCGGCACAGCGCCGTGATCTCGCGCGATCGCGCGTCACCCAGCACCGGCGTCACCAGCGCGCCGAACTTGGTCTCGAGGTGCGCATCCGACAACGGCCTTTGCAGCGAACCGATCGCGTGATCCACGCGAACCTCGACGCGGCTGCCGTCGCGCAGGATCGCCGTGACCAGCGCGGCTTCCTCGCGGACGGTGTCATCGACGGTGGCCAGCACCTTGTCGCGAAGTGCCACCACGTTCGGGTCGTTGACGACGGCATCCGCGAATTCATCCTCGCCCGCCTGGCCGAACAGCAGGCCGACCGCGCACCCGTGGTAGACGCTGAACTTGCCTTGCAGGCCGTCCTTCGGATTCTTCTTGCCCGTAAGCTCCAGCACGAGCGAATGCACGCGCAATTCGATCCTCTCCACCGCATCGGGCTTGATCCCGCGCTCGCGCAGCTGCACGCAGGCGTCGATGCTGGGGTGGATCACGATGCCGCACGCGAACGGCTTGTAGGTGTTGAACGAGATCTCGAAGCGCTGGCCGAGCTCGTCGGTGGCTTCGTTCCACGCGCGCTTGTCGGAGGCCACCTGCACGAAGCCGCGTGGCGCCTCCAGCGCCCGCGGACTGGCCGTGAAGCCGCGGCTTGCCAGCAGTGCGGCGAAGAGTCCTGCGCGTGCCGCCGCGCCAGGGTGGAACGGCTTCGTCATCGTGCCGAACTGCTCACGCAGGCCGACCGGTTGCGACGCCGCGATGCCCAGTGCCATCGCGGTCTGCTGTTCGGTGAGCCCCAGCAGGCGCGCGCACCCGGCCGCCGCGCCCAGCATGCCGGTCGACCCGGTGATGTGCCAGCCACGGTCGTAGTGATCCGGATACATCACGTTGCCGATGCGGCACGATACATCGATGCCGAGGATCAACGCGTCGATCACCTGGCGGCCACGGTCGCCGCGGTGCTCCGCCAGCGCCAGCACCGCCGACGCAACGGGGCCGGCGGGATGGATGATCGTCTTGAGATGCGTGTCGTCGAAGTCGAAGGTGTGCGACGTGATGCCGTTGACCAGCGCGGCGCTGGCCATGTCGACCATTTCGGCGTGCCCGAGCACGCTCGCCTGCGGTGCCGGTGCCAGCATCTGCACCGCTGCCAATGCAGCGTCCGCCGCCTCATGGCGCGACGCGCCGATCGCGCAGCCAAGCCAGTTGTAGAACGTGCGCTGTGCTTCGCGCTCCACCGCCGCCGGAAACTGCCCGGACGGATGTTTCGCAACGAAAGCTGCAAGCAGCTTCGTGATCGGCGGAGCGTTGGTGTCCGCGACCACCGTGGTGTTGTGGGCCATGGTGTCCTTCAGTCCGTCAGTTCGATGTTGCGGTCCTTGGCAATCTTCGTCCACTTCGCGATGTCGTCCTTCATGTACTGCCCCATCGTTTCGGGCGACATCGGCATCGGCTCCAGAGCTTCGCCCGCCAGGCGTTCGCGCAGCGCCGGATCGGCCAGCGCATCGTTGATCGCCTTGTTCAGCGTGGCGACGATCGCGGGCGGCATGCTGGCCGGGCCGACGATGCCGTACCACTGCACGCCGTCGAAGCCCTTGTAGCCCAGTTCCTCGAACGTCGGAACGTCAGGCAGCAATGGATGGCGCTTGATGCCGGTGACGGCAAGCGGGCGCATCTTGCCCGCCTTGATCTGCGGCAGCCCGGCCGCGAGACCGGGGAAGAGCGCCTGCGTCTGGCCGCCCAGGATGTCGGCGATCGCCGGGCCGATGCCGCGATACGCGACGTGCTGGATGTCGAGGTCGCTCGCCACCTTCAGCTGTTCCATCGCGAGATGCGTCAGCGTGCCCGGACCTGCCGATCCATACGAAAGCTTCCCTTTGTTGGCCTTCACGTAGGCCACGAATTCCGGCAGCGTCTTGACCGGCAGCGACGGTGGCACCACCAGCACGTTGGGCGTACCGCCGACCATCCCGATCGGCGTGAAGTCCTTGATCGCGTCGTACGGCAGCTTGCGCACGGCCGGGTTGGTGCCGTGCGTGCCGACGTAGCCGACCATCAGCGTGTACCCGTCGGGCGCCGCGCGGGCGGTGGCCTGCGAGCCGACGATGCCGCCGCCGCCGCTCTGGTTCTCGATCACCACCGGCTGGCCCAGCGCCTTGCTGATGCGCTCGCCGATCGTGCGCGCGACGAGGTCGACGCCCCCGCCGGGCTGGACCGGTGCGATGATCTTGATCGGCTTGTTCGGGTAGGCACCCTGGGCCAGGGCAACCGGCGCAATGGCGCAGGCGATGGCAGCAAGCGCACTACACGCAATGCGATTCTTGATGTTCATGGCTCCTCCTTGCGAGCTCCGCGATGGGCGGGCAACCGGTACACAGCCGGGACCGGCCAGCGTACACTGAACTATTGTTAACTGTCGACAGTTTCATGCCAATGAACCCGAGCCTGCTTCCCGCCGATCCGACCCTCGACCTCGTGCAGGCGCATTCGCTGACGACGGCGTTGAAGACCGAGCTTGAGCGGATGATCTTCGACGGAACCATCAAGGCCGGCGAGCGGATCAACGAAAGCTTCCTGGCGGCGCAGTTCAAGACCAGCCGCGGCCCCCTGCGCGAGGCGCTGCAGGCACTGGGCGAGCAGGGCCTCATCTCGTTCGAACGCAACCGCGGCGCGTTCGTGCGGCGCATTGCGCTGCATGAAGCCGAGGAACTCTATGACCTGCGCGCGGCGCTCGACGACGAAGTGGCGCGCAAGCTGGCAGGCCGCCTCACTGCGGAGCAGGCAGCGTTTCTCGAAGCGCTGTTGCGGGACATGGATGGCGACGTCAAGGCCAACGACATCGCGCGGTACTACGTGAACAACCTGCAGTTCCACGACGTCTTGGTGCAATACGCCGGCAACCGGCGCCTCGCCGACATCTACCGGCGCGTGATCAAGGAGCTGCACCTCTTCCGGCTGCAGGGGCTCTATGCGGGAGGGGCCGCGATCTCCAACGTCGAGCACCGGGCGATCCTTGCCGCCATCAAGTCAGGCAACGCCGACGGCGCAGGCAAGGCGATGCGCGATCACATCGAGGCGGCGCGCATCCGGATGCGCAGGGCGGTCAAAGCCGCCACCGCCATGGCCTAGCGGCCCGGCGACCCAGCGTGCCTACGCCGGCGCGCACATGATCGACGCCTCCGGCCCGTAGCCCTCGGGCACGTAGCCCTTTGCCACCATCGATGCCTTCACCGCCGGGTCGGTGGTATAGCGATGATTCGAATCGGCACGGTTGTTCCACAACCGGTACACGGTGATCTCCCCGGCTTTGCAGGCGCCGGTCGCCGTATCGGGCAACGCGATGTGCATCACCTCCGCCGCCTCGAACACGAAGCCGGGAAATTTCGCGCGGACTTCGGCGCACTCGGCTTCCGATGCGGAGTAGAAGTGCGAGTCGCCATTCGCGGGCGGCAGGTAGAACCGGCATACCGGATTCGCGCCGCTCGCGGCACTGGGGTAGGCGTTGAAGCCGAGCCCGGTGCGCACCCAGCCCTTGAGCGTGCCGGAGTCGAGAGCCGCGATGTCGGCCGGCAGCGAACTGATGAATTAATGATCGAGGCCGGGGTGGTAGTACTCGACCACGGGGACCGGTGCCGGCGCAGGCGGCGTGTACGCCACCACGGCCAGGTAGACCCCGCCCTCGATGCCACCGTTGCCCGCCGCAATCAGCGTGCCGCGCACTTCGCCGGTGGCGGGATCGAAGCGCCGCACCACGCTGCCCTCGAGGATCAGCAGGTCACCGTTGGGGGCGAAGGCCAGGCCCGTCGGGTTGCTCAGCTTCGACGCCCGCACGCTGACGGCGCCGGTGGCCAAGTCGAGGCGCAGCAGTTGTCCGGAGTTCTCGCCGGTGATCAGCAGGCCGCTGCCGTCGGGTTCGGGCAGGATGCCGCGCGCGGCGGTGAGGCCCATCGCGCCCTTGGCGACCGCGACGCTGGAGATCCCGGTGCGTGGAGCGAAGCGGATCACGCTGTTCGAGTAATAACCCGGAACGTACAGATTGCCATCCGGCGCGAACGTGATGCCGTTGTCCGGCCCATTGAGGCCGGCCGCCCCCAACGGCACCGGGATGTCGATGGGTGTCCCCGCGGCGGATAGCCGGCGCACGTTGTTCGTGCGGAATGCCGCCACGTAGACATTGCCATCCGGGCCGAACGCGAAGCCGGTCGGGTCGGCACCGGGCAGCGTGGCGAAGGCGTCGACATAGGCCAGCGTATCGTTGCGGTACCTTAGAATCTGCTGCGACATCTCGCTGGTGACATAGAGGAGCCCGTCCGGGCCCAGCCGCACGGCCTGGGCGCCGCGGATGGCGCCGGTGGTGTCGAGGTCACGGACGTAGGCGCCGGTGCAGGCGTCGAATACGTGCACGGTGCTGAAGTAGCCGCTCACGAAGAGCCGCGCCGGACAGGGCGCGGCCAGGACCGGGCCTGCGTGGGTGACGAACAGGGTTGCAACCAAGGCCAACAAGCGGAGCATGCGGCATCCTCATGAAGTGTTGTCGATGAAGGGCGCAGGTTCGCGCCGCACCGGCGCTGCCGTCCTGAGTTTCATCTCCGTTTTTTCTCCCTTGGACCTCCCCTGCGCCAACCCCATGATTTGTCGACCCCGATGACGGCCCCCCAGGCCCCACCCCGCGAGCGGCCGACGCGCGCATTCCGCCTATGCGATGTTGAAATCCGGCCGGCGTCGAACGAACTGGTGATCGACGGCGGCGTCGTCCGGGTGAAACCACGCCAGATGGACGTGCTGCTGCGGCTCGCCGCCGATCCCGGTGCCGTGGTCTCGCGCGAGGCGCTGCTGCAGGACGTCTGGCCCCGGCGCATGGTCAATGACGAGGTGCTGTCGCGCGTGATCGCCGATCTTCGCGCGATGCTGCGCGACGACGCGCGCGAGGCCCGCTTCATCGAGACGATCCCGAAGGTCGGGTACCGGCTGATCGCGCCGGTCGCCTCGCTGGTCGTGGCAGCGGAGGCGGCACCGGCAGAAGAACCTGCGGCGAGCCCGGCCGATGCGGCACCGGCGCCGGCCCTACCCGCATCGTCCACCGCACCCCCACGCGCGCCGCGTCGCTGGTGGTGGATGACGGCACTGGCCGCAGGCATCGCGGCGCTCGCATACTTCACGTTGACACGCATGGGTGCCGACGCGACCGATCGCGCAGCGCTCGAACGCCAGTTGGCGCAGGCCGAGCCGTTCGCGTCCGCCGACGCGCTCGAAGTGGGGCCGCGCTATTCGCCGGATGGCAGCCGCGTGGCCTACGCGCTGGGCGAGGGCGCGCGCGCGGTGATCGAGATCCGCCGCATCGGCGCGGCGGAGCGCTTCACGCTGGGTGACGCGCAGGACCTCAACATCAACCCGGTGTTCTTTCCTGATGGCCAGCGCATCGCCTACTTCCGGCGTGCGCCCGATGGCCAGTGCGGCATCGTGGCGCAGGACGTGCAGGGCGGCAGCACGCGGCCGTTGCTCGATTGCCTGCGGGACCTGCGCGCGCAGTTCGACCTGGCGCCCGATGGCCGGCATCTCGTCTATGTCGCCACGACGCGGCCGCAGTTTCCCGGCGGCCTCGTGCTGCGCGATCTAAACACCGGGCTCGACCGCACGTTGACCACGCCGGAACCGGGCGATGGCGACGACCTGATGCCGCGCTTTTCGCCCGACGGCACGCGGATCCTGTTCTTTCGCGGCACGCGTTCGCACCGGCAGGCGTGGATCGTCGAGCGCAGCGATGGCGCGACTGCCCGCGCGGCGGGATCGCCGCGCGGCCTGGCCTATGGCGGCGCGTGGCTCGGACCGCGCGGTCCGTTGCTGGTGGCCGCCGACTGGTTCGGATTGCGCCAGCTCAATCGCTTCGATCTCGAGACGGGGACGGCAGAGCCGGTCGGCGCGCGGGGTGCGCGTTATCCGGATGTCGACCGCGCCGGCAACATCGTGTTCGAGAACGCCGTCTATTCCGCCAACCTGTTTCGTATCGAGACGGGAACGGCGGCGGGCGCGCCGCGCGCGTTGTGGTCGTCCACCCGCTATACCAACCAGGCCGAGTTCTCGCCCGATGGCAAGCAGGTGGCCTTCATTTCCAACCGGGACGGTGCGCCGGCACTCTACGTCGCGCCGCTTGATGGCGAAGCGAGGAAGATGTCGCAGGACGACAGCTTCATCGTGATGCGGCCGCATTGGTCGCAGGACGGCCGCCATGTGCACGCCACCCGCGTGGGCCGCCGGGAAGGCACCACCGCCATCCAGCAGGGCGTGCGCTATGACGCGAAGGATGGCAGCGTCGACGTGCTGAC
>JANNNM010000114.1:0-1237 GCA_031398535.1 Betaproteobacteria bacterium
GGCTGCCCAACATCGGCAACGGCAAGTGGATCAATGTCGGCCGCCTCGACTTCAACACCGAGGGCCTGTTGCTGTTCACCAATTCCGGCGACCTGGCCAACCGGCTGATGCATCCGCGCTACGAAGTCGAACGCGAGTATGCGGTGCGCATCATGGGCCGGCTGACCGAAGAGCAGATGGCGGTGCTGGTCAGCGGCGTGCAACTGGAAGATGGCCTCGCGAAGTGCGAGAAGGTCGAAGACGGCGGCGGCGAGGAAGACGGCGCCAACCACTGGTATCACGTCGTGCTGAAGGAAGGCCGCAACCGCGAAGTGCGGCGACTCTTCGAAGCGATGGGGCTCGCGGTGTCGCGGCTCATCCGCACGCGCTACGGCACGCTGGCGATGCCGTCGCTGCTGAAGCGCGGTGATCTCCTTGAACTTGAACCGGAAGACGTGGCGCTGGTGGTGCAGGCCGCCGCTGTCGTTCCAGGTAGTGAAGGTGGTCACGCTCGTCCGCCGCGTCCGCAGGGCAATCACCCTCGCAACAACAAGGGCAAGCATCAACGGGGTTCGCGCGGTCCCGGCGGTCACGCGCCGCGGCACGATCCCAATGCGCCGGTGGTTGAAGGCGCGCCCATCGCCGCAGGCGGTGTTCCGGTTGATACCGTGGCTGTTGAAGGCGCGGTTGCCCAAGACGGCGCGCCAGTGCCGGAAGGTGGCGTACCCGTTGAAGGCCAGCGGCAAGGCGGCCAGCGTCCGCACGGCAAGCATGGCGGACGCCATGGTAAGGGCGGACCGCGGCAGCCGGGTCAGGGCGGGCAGCGTCCGCAAGGGCAAGGCGGGCAGCGTCCGCCTGGCCAGGGGGGACCGCGTCCCCATGGCGGCGGCCCGCGTCCGCAAGGTCAGCCCCGTCCGCAGGGCCAGGGCGGCGGACGTCCGGATTTCGACAGCGTGCAACCGCAAAGCAACGCCAACGCCATTGGTCTTCGCCAACCCGGCGAGCAACGGCGCGGCAAGGGTCATTTCGGCGGCCCGAACAAGGGTGGCTTCGGCGGCCAGAACAAAGGCAACTTCGGGGGCCCGAACAAGGGCAACTTCGCCGGGCCGAACAAGGGACCGCGGCCCAATCGCCAGCGCGTCGACTTCGACAGCCAGCAGCCGCAGAGCAATGCCAACGGCTTTCCGTTCATCTCGGGCACGCTGTCGGTGCCCGGTGCACCGCGCGGGCCGGGCGGCAACTTCAACCCGCGTGGCAA
>JANNNM010000416.1:0-1271 GCA_031398535.1 Betaproteobacteria bacterium
CTGGTCGACGTGACGGAAGAGGCCTTCGACCGCGTGCTGGACGTGAACCTCAAGGCGTCGATGTTCGTCGCGCAGGCGGTGGCGCGCGTGCAGATCGCCGCCGGACGGGGCGGGCGGCAGGTGCATATCCTGTCAGTGCGCGCGCAACTCGGCATGCGCGACCGCGGCTACTCGGCCTACTGCAGCAGCAAGGGTGGCCTTGCGTTGCTGGTCAAGCAGCATGCGGTGGAGCTCGCGCGGCACGGCATCAATGTCAACGGCGTCGCGCCCACCGTGGTGCGGACGCCGATGGCCGCGAACTGGCTGGACGACCCGGAGACCTATCGCAAGCTGATCGACCGCATTCCGCTCGGGCGCATCGCGGAGGTCGGCGACGTCAGCGGTCCGGTACTGTTCTTCCTGAGCGGCGCCACGGCCTTCGTCACCGGACAGATCCTCTACGTCGACGGCGGGATCACCGCAACGCAGTAGCCGCTGCCTGCGCGGCATGCGCATAATGCCGGACGTCGTCTTCGATCCGGGTGTTGCACATGCTGGGAAATCAATTCGCCGCCACCAGGCGTGTCTGCCGCAACGCGATGGTCGTCGCAGTGGGCTTGACGCTGGCTGCGGTGGCACACGCTGCCCCTTCCACGACCGACGGCGCGGACCGCCTCGACAACCCGCCGCAGACAACCCCGAGCGGATCCCGGCCCGCCGCCGCCCTGGTCGCACCCTTTGTCACGACACCCACCGGCATCGTCGACGAGATGCTGGGCATTGCGGGTACGGGTCCGAACGATTTTGTGATCGACCTGGGTTCCGGTGACGGGCGCCTCGTCATCGCCGCCGTCACCCGCTTCGGTGCCCGCGGCGGCATGGGGGTGGACCTCGACCCGCATCTCGTCCGCTTCGCCAACGACAAGGCGCGCGAGGCGGGGGTGGCCGACCGCGCCCGATTCTTCGAGCGCAATCTCTTCGATGCCGACATCAGCAGCGCCACCGTCGTCACCGTCTACCTGCTGCCGGGCATCATGGGCAAGGTGCAGGACAAGCTGCTCGCCGAATTGAAGCCTGGCACGCGCGTAGTGGTGCACGACTATCCGTTCCCGTCGTGGACGATGGACCGCGTGCGCACCTTCGACGTGCCCGAGAAGAGCGACTACACGGGCCGGCGCAGCACGTCGGTCTACCTGTACACGGTGCCGGCGCGGGCCACCGCCGCCGCACCGGCACGACCATGAACTCGCCGCTGCAACTGCTGCGGGGCCGCGATGCCGTCGCGATCATCG
>JANNNM010000226.1:0-3012 GCA_031398535.1 Betaproteobacteria bacterium
GCCCAATTGCTGACCGACTGGGCCGAATCGGTCGCCCAGGTGCAAGGACGAAGCCTCGCCGGGCAACCGACGGACCTCCTCGGCCGCGCTCTGGCGCTGGACCCGAATTATCCGAAGGCGCTGGCGCTGAGCGGGGCCGCCGCGATGGAACGCAACGACCCGGTGACCGCGGTGACACAATGGAAGCGCCTGCGGTCGGTGCTGCCCGAGGGCAGCCCGGAGTTGCCGAAGATCGACGGAGTGATCGCCCAGCTCGAGGGCGCGGCCAAGGGCAATGCCGCCAAGGCCGGCGCGGCTGCGCCGGGTCCCGCCCCGGCACCGGCACCCGCCGCGGGCGGGGCCGGGACGGCCCCAGGCCCGGCCCCCAAGACCGCCCCCGCGTCCGCCGCGCAAGTGGCTGGCACGGGTTCAGTCGAAGGCCGGGTCGAAATTGACCCCAAGTTGGCCTCGAAACTGGCGCCCGGCGACACGCTCTTCATCTTCGCCCGCGACCCCGACGGTGGCCGGATGCCGCTGGCCGCCATGAAGGTGCCCGCATCCGGGCTGCCCCGGGACTTTGCGCTGACCGACGCGATGGCGATGGCCCCCAATGCGACGATCTCGGCGGCCAAGCGGGTGGTGATCGAGGCCCGGATCAGCAAATCGGGCCAGGTGGTGCCCCAACCCGGCGACCTGGCCGGCTCCAGCCAGCCGGTCACGCCGGGAACCCGCAACGTCCGCGTCGTCATCGACCGCGCCATCCCCTGATCCTGGCCGGATTTCGGCTATAATCAAAGAGTTAACTTCACTAGCGCGCCCCAAGGTCAGTGGTCGCTCACATTGGCCCCCACCCGGCGCCCCGGCATGCTCGAAGTCCACGACCTGACGGCCCGACGCGGACACGCCACCCTCTTTGCCGGGGTCTCGTTCCGGCTGGCCGCCGGCCAGGCATTGGCGCTGACCGGCCCCAACGGGTCCGGCAAGACGACACTGCTGCGCATCCTGGCCGGATTGACGGCGCCGGCCGCAGGCACCGTCAGCTGGCGCGGCCAGGACATTGCCCCCTTCGCCCCGGCCATCCGGCAGGGAACGCTGCTGTCTGCCCATGTCCCGGCGTTGAAGGACGAATTGACGGCGGCGGAGAACCTGTCCATCCAGTGTGCGCTTACAGGCCATCGGGTGGCGGACTACGACATCCGCGTGGCGCTCGACGCCATCGGCCTCGGCGCGGCGCAGAGCCTGCCGGCCGCGGTGCTGTCCCAGGGCCAGCGGCGGCGCATCGGGCTGGCTCGGCTGCTGCTGGTGCGGCGGCCGCTGTGGCTGCTGGACGAACCCACCACCGCGCTCGATGTCGCGGGCATGGCGCAACTGGGCCGGTTGCTGGCCGACCACCTCGAATCCGGCGGCATCGCGGTCGCCACCACGCACCAGGTGCTGGACATCCCCGCGGACCGCCTGAAATCGTTGGCGCTGGCATGAGTTCATCGGGCCGCGCCAAGGGCGAACAGCGCAGTGCCAAGCGCGACGGTGATCGCGTCGATGCCGCAGGCCGTGCCAAAGTCAGGTTACGAAACGCCAAACGCGAGGGTCCGCCGCCGACCACGCACGTCGCCTCCACGCTCGCCGCCCCCGAGTACGGCGTGTGGGCCGCCGTGCGTTACGCCACCTTGCGCGATCTCAAGCTGGCGTTGCGTTCGCGCACGGAACTCGGCGTGCAACTGCTGTTCTATGTGTTGGTCGTCAGCCTGTTTCCGCTGGCGTCCTCGCCCGACCGCCTGCTGCTGGCCACGATGGCGCCGGGCGTGCTGTGGGTGGCGGCCTTGCTGGCGGCGCTGCTGTCGCTGCCGCGCCTCTTCGCCAGCGATTTCAACGATGGGTCCCTCGAGCAATTCGCGATGTCGCCCTACCCGCTTCCCGCCCTCGTGTCCGGTAAAATGCTGGCGCACTGGCTGACCACCGGCCTGCCGATGGCGGTGCTCTCGCCGCTGCTGGCGTTGCAATACGGCCTCGACAGTTCGCTGGTGCTCGTTGTCACGTTGTCGCTGCTGATCGGCACCCCCATCCTTTCACTGATGGGTGGCATCGGCGCCGGGCTTACGCTGGGCGCGCGCGGGGGTGGCAGCCTGCTTGCATTGCTGGTGTTGCCGTTGTTCGTGCCGGTGCTGATCTTCGGCGCGGGGGCCGCCGATGCCATACGCGCCGGGCTGTCGGCTTCCGCCAATTTTTCGCTGCTGGGCGCGGGCCTGCTGATCAGCGTGGTCGGCGCCCCGCTCGCGGCCGCGGCCGCCGTCCGCATTGCACTCGATTGACATGTTGCATTCGATGAACCTCTTTCAACTCTCCTCCCCCGCCACCTTCTACCCGCTTGCCGGCCGGATGGCGCCGTTGTTCGCGGCCGCGGCGGCGTTGCTGGGCGTGGCGGGCCTGTGGATTGCGTTCGCGATCGCGCCGACGGATTTCCAGCAGGGCGAGGTCTACCGGATCATCTTCATCCACGTACCCGCGGCGTGGATGTCGATGTTCATCTACCTGGTAATGGCGTTCTGGAGCATCCTTGCGCTGACGTTCAACACGCGGCTCTCCGCGATGATGGCGCAGTCGCTGGTGCCCACCGGCGCGGTCATGACGTTCATCGCGCTGTGGACCGGCGCGCTGTGGGGCCGGCCCACGTGGGGCACCTACTGGGCGTGGGATGCACGCATGACCTCCGAACTCATCCTCCTCTTCCTCTACTTCGGCATCATCGCGCTGCGCAATGCCATCGACGACCCGCGCCGCGCCGATCGTGCCTGCGCGCTGTTGACGATCGTCGGCGCCGTCAACATCCCGATCATCTATTTCTCGGTCAAGTGGTGGAACACGCTGCACCAGGGGGCCTCCGTCAGCCTGACCAGCGCGCCCAAGAAGGCGGCAATCATGCTGACCGGCATGCTGGTGATGGCATTGGCCGCGTGGCTCTACACGATCGCCGTGGCGCTGTGGCGCGTGCAGGCGATCATCCTTGAACGCGAACGCGGCGCGGCGTGGATTGCC
>JANNNM010000271.1:0-2777 GCA_031398535.1 Betaproteobacteria bacterium
GCCGGTGGACAACCCGGTGGATGACAACGGCGCTTTCTTTGCCTCTACGCCGCTGGTCGGTGGCCTGTCGGTCTGGAAGGCCAATGACGTCGTGATCCAGGCGCTCGACGAACACAAGCGCCTCGTCCGCCGCGAGAATTATCGCCACAGCTATCCGCATTGCTGGCGCCACAAGTCTCCGATCATTTTTCGCGCCACGCGCCAGTGGTTCATCGGCATGGAAGAGGGTGGCAAGCGCAACCTGCGCGAAGTCGCGAAAGCCGCCGTCGATGCCACGGCGTTCTATCCGTCGTGGGGCAGGGCGCGCCTTGAAGCCATGATCGGCAATCGTCCCGACTGGTGCGTTTCACGCCAGCGCAACTGGGGCACGCCGATGGGGCTGTTCGTGCACAAGGAAACCTGGGAATTGCATCCGCGCACTGACGAGCTGACCGAGCTGGTGGCGAAACGCGTCGAAAAAGAAGGCATCGAAGGCTGGTTCTCCCTCGATGCGTCGGAACTGCTGGGTGCAGAGGCAACGGACTACAAGAAAGTTCCGGATACGCTGGACGTCTGGTTCGACTCAGGCACCACGCATACGTCGGTCCTGGAGCGCCGTGAAGACCTGAAAAATCCGGCCGACCTTTATCTCGAAGGCTCGGACCAGCATCGCGGCTGGTTCCAGTCGTCGCTGCTGACCAGTTGCGCCATGAACGACCGCGCGCCGTACGGGGCCCTGCTCACCCATGGCTTCGTCGTCGACGGCCAGGGCCGCAAGATGTCGAAATCGGTCGGCAACGTCATCGCGCCGCAGAAAGTGATGGATACGCTGGGCGCCGACATCCTGCGCCTGTGGGTGGCCGCTACCGACTACTCGGGGGAACTGTCGATATCCGACGAAATCCTCAAGCGCGTGGTCGAGGCTTACCGCCGCATCCGCAATACGCTGCGCTTCCTGCTGGCCAACACGTCCGACTTCGACGCTGCGCAGCACGCGGTGCCGATGGGCGAGCTGCTCGAGATCGATCGCTTTGCACTGGCCCAGGCGCAGATGATGGCCACCGCCGTGCAGGCCGACTACGATCGCTACGAATTCCATCTGGTCGTCCAGCGGTTGCAGCAGTATTGCTCGGAGGAGCTGGGTGGGTTCTATCTGGACGTGCTGAAGGATCGCCTATACACGACCGCCGCCGGCAGCCCCGCGCGGCGTTCGGCGCAGACCGCGCTGGCGCTGATCCGCGACACGCTGCTGAAGCTGATGGCGCCCATCCTGTCGTTCACGGCAGAGGAAGCCTGGCGCATCCTGCGGCCGCAGGCGCCGACGGTGTTTGCGGAGCTTTGGCGCGACATGCTGCCGCCGGTGGTCGATGGCGATCACCTGGTGCCGAAGTGGCAGCGCATCCTTGCCGTCCGCGCCGCCGTGCAGCGTGAACTCGAGGCCGTGCGGCAGGCCGGCACGATCGGCTCGTCGTTGCAGGCGGAAGTCGCCATCATCGCGACACCGGACGACTACGCGGCGTTGGCTGCGCTGGGTGACGACCTGCGCTTCGTCACCATCACGTCGGCCGCCACGGTCGCTGCAGGCGCAACGCCATCCATCAGCGTGACACCCAGCAAGTACACGAAGTGCGAGCGCTGCTGGCACTGGCGCGCGGATGTCGGTGCCGATCCCGGGCACCCCGCGCTGTGCGGGCGATGCGTGGCCAATCTCGTCGGCGCCGGCGAGCCGCGCCGCTTCGCATGAGGCCGTTCAATTGTCGCCGCCAATGCCGGTGCACGCGATGACGATGCCTGTCCCCGCAGCCACCGCCGTCGCCGCCGGCTGGTGGCGCTGGCTGCTGCTGAGTGCCGCGGTGGTCGTGCTCGACCTCGCCACCAAAGCCTGGATCACGGCGATCTTCCGCGAAGGCGAAGCCTTGCCGGTCACGTCGTTCTTCTCGCTGGTGCTGGCGTACAACACCGGCGCGGCATTCAGCTTCCTGGCCGGGGCCGGAGGCTGGCAGCGCTGGTTCTTTGCCGGCGTGGCCGTCGCGGCCAGCGTCGTCCTCGTGTGGATGCTGCGCCGGGGCGGCAGCCGGATGCTGTGCTTCGGCCTGGCGCTGATCCTGGGCGGCGCGCTCGGCAACCTGTGGGATCGCGTCACGCTGGGGCGCGTCACCGACTTCCTGCTGTTCCACTATGCCGGCTGGTCATGGCCCGCGTTCAATGTCGCGGACAGCGCCATCACCGTGGGTGCCGCGTGCCTCATCCTCGACAGTTTTCGTTCGCGCCGGGATCCCTCGCCGGTCCGGACGCGATAGGAAGGAATCCGCGATGGACGTCCTGCTTGCCAACCCCCGCGGCTTCTGCGCCGGCGTGGATCGCGCGATCGCCATCGTGGAGGAAACGCTGGCGCAGTTCGGCGCGCCGATCTACGTGCGGCACGAGGTCGTGCACAACAAGTTCGTGGTGGACGACCTGAAGGCCAAGGGTGCCGTGTTCGTCGAGGACCTGGATGAAGTACCGGCCGGTGCCACCGTGGTGTTCTCGGCGCATGGCTTATCCAACGCCGTGCGTGCCGCGGCCGCGGCGCGCGGGCTCACGGTCTTCGATGCCACGTGTCCGCTGGTGACGAAGGTGCACGTCGAAGTGGCCAAGATGCGCGAGCAGGGCCGCGACATCGTGATGATTGGCCATGCCGGACACCCGGAAGTGGAAGGCACGATGGGCCAGTCGGGGGCAGGCATGCATCTGGTCGAGACGCCGGACGATGTCGCAGAGCTCGAAATCGGCGACGCCGACAATGTGGCCTTCGTGAC
>JANNNM010000309.1:0-1341 GCA_031398535.1 Betaproteobacteria bacterium
CCTGGAAGCCAAGCCCGAGCAGGTCATGGAAATGGTCCGCGACATTGCGCAGACCTACGAGCAGCCCGAGGCCGTGATCCGCTGGCACTTCGAGAAGCCCGAGCGCCTGAACGATTTCGAGGGCCTGGCGGTGGAACGCAATGTTGTCGACTGGGTGCTGGCCAAGGCGCAGGTGAAGGACACCCCGACCACCTTCGAAGCACTGATGGGGAATGCCCCCGCCTGATGCCGGGCGGCATTGTCCCGGCAGCGTCTGTCGGCGCCGCTTGACGTTCGCGGCGTCCGGACCCATCTTGATGGTTCAGCGCGCGAACGCGTTCGAGACGTTGTAATCCACAATCGACTGTTCGCGCAGTCCCGACCATTACGGCGGCAGTCCCTGCAGCCGGCGTTCACCAGGATCCCATCGTGATTGTTCATCCGCACGCGCAGGTCAACCGCCCCATCGAACCGGAAGCCCTGGGCCTCGTGCCCATGGTCATCGAGCAAAGCGGCCGCGGCGAACGTGCCTACGACATCTATTCGCGCCTGCTGAAGGAGCGCGTGGTGTTCCTGGTCGGCCCCGTCAACGACGGCACGGCCAACCTGATCGTCGCCCAGATGCTGTTCCTCGAGTCCGAGAACCCGGACAAGGAAATTCACTTCTACATCAATTCGCCGGGCGGGTCGGTGTCGGCGGGGATGGCCATCTACGACACGATGCAGTTCATCAAGCCCGACGTCTCCACGCTGTGCGTGGGCATGGCCGCCAGCATGGGCGCGTTCCTGCTGGCCGCGGGCACCCCGGGCAAGCGCTTTGCGCTGCCCAACTCGACGGTGATGATCCACCAGCCGTCGGGCGGCTTTTCCGGCCAGGTGTCCGATATCGAGCGCCACGCGCAGTACGCCATCGAGTTGAAGCGCCGCTTCGTCAAGCTGATGGCAAAATTCACCGGACGCTCGGTCGAGCAGGTTGAGCTTGACCACGACCGCGATCGCTTTTTGTGGGCGGAAGAGGCCCAGGAGTACGGTTTGATCGACAAGGTCTTGCAGAACCGCATCCCTAGCGCGTAAACTTGTCTTCAGGTTTCTCTACAGGTTCCGTAGGCAGATCGTTGAATGGCCGATAAATCTTCCGGCGACAAGCTCCTTTACTGCTCGTTCTGCGGCAAGAGCCAGCACGAGGTCCGCAAGCTCATCGCGGGCCCGTCAGTGTTCATCTGCGACGAGTGCATCGAGCTTTGCAACGACATCATCCGCGAGGAAGGTGCCGGCAGCGAAGCCGCACGCACCGACCGCAACAAACTGCCGACGCCGCACGAGATCCGGCAGAGCCTCGACCAGTACGTCATCGGCCAGGAG
>JANNNM010000342.1:0-2157 GCA_031398535.1 Betaproteobacteria bacterium
ATCCTGGCCATGGCCCCCGCGTGGGGCCAGGTCACGGTCGACGCGGCCGCCGCCCAGGTCCTGTCCGACAAGTACTTCTGCTCGGCGTGCCACGCCAACGAACGCACGCTGGTGGGTCCCGGTTTCGCGGCCATCGCGAAGAAGTACAAGGGCGACGCCGCGGCGCCGGCGCTGCTGGCAAAGAAGGTGAAGGAGGGCGGTGTTGGCGTGTGGGGCCCGATCCCGATGCCACCCAACCCCACCGTCACGGATCAGGAAATGCCACAATTAGTGGCATGGATACTTTCGCTCGAATAGTTGCCGTCCTGGCGGTGGCGGTGCTGGCCACCGGTTGCGCATCGAAGAAGGAGGCCGCCTACGAGCCCAGCATCGGCCTCGAGGCCAGGATGACCGGGGTCGGTTCCGCGGCCAAGGGCTACTTCCGCGTCTACGATTCCCGCGATGGCGCCGGGGTCAACGTCCAGCTGACGTTGCTGAATGCGCTGCCCGGCACCTACCTCATCACGCTGCACGAGAAGGGCAACTGCCGCTCCGCCAACCTGTTCTCCGCCGGGCCTGCATGGGCGCCGGCCGCCACCGGTCGCGCCCCCGACAAGTTGATGACCCCGTACTCCACCGATACCGAAGGCGACATCCACAACTACGGCACCTACATCCCCGGCGCGCATGTCGATGGCGGCCCGGAATCATTGGTGGGCAAGGTGGTGATCATCCAGTACGGGTACGGCGTATCCAACGCCGAACCCGGGTTGCCCAACAAGCGGATGGCGTGCGGCGTGCTGGAGTACGCGAAACCGATCCTCTGATCGCGCAGCCCGGGCGATGCACCGCTGAGCAGGTATCCTTGCGCACTTCGCCATCGTCGGCGACTCTCCAGGACCACCATGGGCTTCCTCTCCGACCGCAGGGTCCTCATCACCGGCGTGCTCTCCAGCCGTTCGATTGCCTACGGCGTGGCGCGCGCGTGCCAGCGCGAAGGCGCGACACTGGCCTTCACCTACGTCAACGACGACCTGAAGGACCGCGTCACCAAGCTGGCCGCGGACTTCGGTGCCGTGCCGGTGCTGCGTTGCGACGTGGCGAAGGACGACGACATCGATGCGCTGTTCGCGTCGCTCAAGTCCGAGTGGGGCGGCCTCGACGGCCTGCTGCATTCGATCGCCTTCGCACCGCGCGAAGCGCTGTCGGGTGACTACCTGAACAGCCTCACGCGTGCCGCGTTCAACACGGCGCACGATATCTCCAGCTACAGTTTCGCGGCGCTGGCCAAGGGCGCGCGGCCGCTGCTGCAGGAACGCCGCGGCGCCCTGGTCACGCTGACGTATCTAGGCGCCGTCCGGGCGCTGGCCAACTAGAACGTGATGGGTCTGGCCAAGGCCAGCCTTGAAGCCAACGTGCGCTATATGGCGGCCGCCCTGGGGCCTGAGCAGATCCGCGTGAACGGGATTTCCGCCGGGCCGATCAAGACGCTGGCCGCGGCTGGCATCGGCGGCTTCTCGAAGATCCTCAACTTCGTCGAGAAGAACGCGCCGCTGCGCCGCAACGTGACGATCGACGAAGTGGGCAACGTGGCCGCCTTCCTGCTGTCCGATCTTTCGAGCGGCGTCACCGGCGAGATCACCTACGTCGACTGCGGCTTCTCAACGGTGGCCGCCGGCTTCGGCGAAGAGTAGTGGGCGCGCGCGTCTTCGACGCGGTCATCGTCGGCGGCGGGCATAACGGCCTCACCTGCGCCGCGTATCTCGCGGCCGCCGGATTGTCGACATGCGTCGTCGAGCGCCGCGGGGTGCTGGGCGGCGCCGCCGTCACCGAGGAGTTCCATCCCGGCTTTCGCAATTCCACCGCCAGCTACACGGTCAGCCTGCTCGACCCGCAGGTGATCCGCGACCTGCGGCTGGCCGAACACGGCCTGGTGGTGCGCGAGCGGCCGATCTCCAATTTCCTGCCGCTACCGGATGGGCAATACCTGAAGGTCGGTGGTGGGCTCGCCGCGACGCAAGCCGAAGTGGCGAAATTCTCGCGTGGCGATGCCGAAGCGTTGCCGGCTTACTACGCAATGCTGGAGCGCGTCGCCGATGTGCTGCGCGCAACACTAGGCGTGACCCCCCCCAACATCCGCGGCGGCGGTGTGGCCGATGTGTCGGCCATGCTCGAGCT
>JANNNM010000344.1:0-5677 GCA_031398535.1 Betaproteobacteria bacterium
GCAGCCGCGCGCGCTGCTCGCCACGATGCCCGGCGTGCAGCTGGCCGAGATGGCCGAGTGCGAAACCTGCTGCGGCTTCGGCGGCACGTTCTCGATCAAGTTCGGCGAAATTTCGTCGCGGCTGGCCGACAACAAGTGCCAGCATGTCGCCAATTCGGGCGCGGATGCCGTGGTGCTGGGCGATCTCGGCTGCATGCTGAACATCGAGGGCCGGCTGCGCCGACGTGGCGACATGACCACGCGCGTGCTGCACATCGCCGAAGTGCTGGCCGGCACCCCGGCCGACACGCGGGGCTGAGGACGCCATGCCAGTCGCCTCGATGCATTTCCGCGAGCGGGCCCACGTCAAGTTGAACGACGCGGTGCTGCAGGGCAACCTCGGCAAGATCAAGGGGAAGTTCGTCGCCAAGCGGCTCGCGGCCATCGGCGAGCTCGAGGATTTCGAAGCGACCCGCGAAGCCGGCCGGGCCATCCGCCAGCGCGCGCTGGACAACCTCGATGTCTGGCTCGAGATGTTCGAGCGCAATGCGGCCGCCCGTGGCGCCACGGTGCTCTACGCGCAGACGCCCGCCGAGATCAACACGCTGGTGCTGGAGATCGCCGCGCGCCACGAGGTGCGCAAGATCATCAAGAGCAAGTCGATGGTGTCGGAGGAGTCGGCCCTCGACCATGCGATCGAGGCGGCCGGCCTCACCGTGGTCGAGACGGATCTCGGCGAGTACATCCTGCAGATCAACGACTACGAGCCGCCGTCGCACATCGTCGGCCCGGCACTGCACAAGAGCAAGGAAGAGGTGGCCGAGCTCTTTCACGTCAAGCACGGCACGCCGCGCAAGACCGGCGTCGAGGAACTGTGCCTCGAGGCCCGCGGCGTGCTGCGCCAGCATTACCTGACGGCCGGGATGGGCATTTCCGGCGGCAATTTCTTCGTCGCGGAAAGCGGATCGGTGGTGCTCGTCACCAACGAAGGCAATGCCACGCTGACCACCACGCTGCCCCGCGTGCATGTCGCGATCTCCGGCATCGAGAAGATCGTGCCCACGCTGGAGGACGTCGCCACGCTGATGCGCCTCCTGCCGCGCTCGGCCACCGGCCAGTCGATCTCCAACTATGTCGATGTTCTCACCGGGCCCAAGGGCGAGGGCGAGTTCCATGGCGTCGACCACATGTATTTCATCATCGTGGACAGCGGGCGCAGCGAGATCCTGGGCAGCGACGTCAGCGAGGCGCTGCGCTGCATCCGCTGCGGCGCCTGCATGAACCATTGTCCGGTCTACCAGAACGTCGGCGGACACTCGTATGGCTGGGTCTATCCGGGACCCATCGGTTCCATCCTCACGCCGATGTACGTGGGCCTCGAGAACGCGCTCGACCTGCCGCACGCATCCACGCTGTGCAACCAGTGCGGCGTCGTGTGCCCGGTCAAGATTCCGTTGCCGGACCTGCAGCGCAAGTTGCGCGAGCGCGAGTTCGCCGAGGACCTGCGGCCGTGGCACGAGCGTACCGGCATCAAGCTGTGGGCGTGGGTCGCCGCGCGCCCCGGCCTCTACGCTTGGGCGGCGCGCCTCGGCATGCGCATGCTGCATCGGCGCGCCGATGCCCACGGCATGATTAGCCGGCTGCCCTTCGGCGGCGGCTGGACCGAGGGCCGCGACATGCCCGCGCCGTCGGGCCGTACCTTCCGCGACTTGTACGCGCAACGTCAACGCAACGCAGGATCCTCATCCCAATGAACGCAATCCATGGCGGCAACCTCGCGTTGCCGCGCATTTCCCGCCGCGCCGAGTCGCTCGGCACCGAAAATGCCTTCGTCGTGCTGGCGGAGGTCAATGCGCTGATCCGCACCGGCAAGGGCATCATTTCCTTTTGCATCGGCCAGCCTGATTTCCCGACGCCGGTCAACGTGCAGGACGCCGCCATCGCGGCGATCAAGGGCGGCAAGCACGGCTACACGCCCAGTGCCGGCATTGACGAGTTGCGTGCCGCCGCGGCGCACGACCTGGGGTCGCGCCGGGGCCTCAAGATCGCGCCGGAAGACGTGGTGGTGGGGGCAGGCGCCAAGCCCTTCATCGCCTACACGATCGCGTCGGTGACGGATTACGGCGTGGGCGATGAAGTGATCTATCCGGTGCCCGGTTTTCCGATCTACGAGTCGCAGATCGCCGCCAACGGCGCGGTGCCCGTGCCCATCTTCCTGCGCGAGTCGCGCGGCTTTGCGTTTGACCCGGCGGAGCTCGAGTCGAAGATCACGCCGAAGACGCGGCTCCTGATCCTCAACACGCCGCAGAACCCCACTGGCGGCATCCTCGATCGCGAGAACCTCGACACCATCGCCGAAATCCTGCGCCGGCATCCGCAGGTCTGGGTGTTCGCTGACGAGATCTACTCGCGCCTCGTCTACGATGGCCGCTTCGACTCGCTGTCCACGCGGCCCGACATGCTCGAACGCACGATCATCAGCGATGGTGCGTCGAAGACATGGGCCATGACGGGCTGGCGCATCGGCTACGTCGCCAACAAGGCGCTGGCCCCGGTGTTCACCCGCTGGATCACCAATACCGAATCCTGCGCGTCGCAGATTTCGCAATGGGCCGCCGTGGCGGCACTCACCGGCCCACAGGATGCGGCCGACGCGATGCGCGCCAGTTTCCTCGCGCGCCGCGACCTGATCGTGTCGCGGCTGAATGCGATCCCCGGCATCGCCTGCGCGTCGCCGGGCGGTGCGTTCTACGCGTGGCCCAACGTCACCGAGGCCTGCCGGATGACGGGCTGCGCCGACTCGGAAGTCTTCCGCAAACGGCTGCTGCACGAAGCCGGCATTGCGGTGCTGGCCGATATCCACTTCGGCCGCCGCGTGCCGGGCGATGGCCAGCACATCCGCTTTTCCTACGCCGCGTCCAACGAGGCGATCGAGCGCGGCACCGAGCGTCTGGCGGCCTTCGTGCGCAAGGGCGCGTAACCGCGTGGCGATCGCCGACAACCGGGCCTCGCGCGACGCCGTCCTGGGACGCGTGCGTCGCGCTTTGCGGCACGATGGTGATCGCAGCGCTGCACGCGCCGCGGCGGAGGCCTACGTGGCGGCGCATGCGCCGGGACCGCGGCCTGTGCGTCCCGGTGACCTCGTCGCACACTTCCGACAACGCGCCACCGACATGGCCAGTACCGTCGAGTCCATTGCCAGCGTCGCCGACATCCCGGCCGCCGTGGCGCGCTACATCGATGCGCTGGCGCTGCCGCCCGCGCTGGCCGCGCAGAAGTCGCGGCAGGGCGTGTGCTGGCCCGAGTTCGCCGATCTCGACTGGCAGGGTGCGGGCCTGCAGATCGAGGCGCGACCCACGCTCGGCAATGATCGCCTCGGCATCACCGGTTGCACGTGCGCCATCGCGGAGACCGGCACGCTCGTCTTCACTACCGGCGCCGATACGCCCACGGCCACCGCGTTGCTGCCCGACACGCACATCGCGGTGTTGCGCGCGGACCGCGTGGTACCCGGCATGGAGGACGCGTTCGCGCTGATCCGCACGGAGCGGCCGGGCATGCCGCGCGCCGTGAACATGATCTCCGGGCCGTCGCGCACCGGCGATATCGAACAGACGATCGTATTGGGTGCGCACGGGCCGTTTCGCGTGCACATCCTCGTGCTGAGCTGACGCCAGTGGGGCAGGCGTCGCCGTGACGCTCTTCGTCCTGGTACTGCTGCCCTTCGCCGCGTCGCTGCTGTGCGCACTGCAGTCGAACCAATCACGCAATGCGGTGGCATGGATTGCCGGGCTGACTGCACTGGCGGGTTGCGCGCTGCTCGGCCTCACGGCGCCTGCCATCTTCGCGGGCGACATCCTGCGCGCCAGCGTCGAATGGTTTCCGCGCGTGGCCTTCGGTTTCAGGATGGACGGGCTCGCATGGACCTTCGCCGGCATCATCCTCGCGATCGGCGCCCTGGTGGTGCTCTATGCGCGGTATTACCTGGCGGAGGAGGACCCGCCGGCGCGCTTCTTCGCCTACCTGCTGGCCTTCATGGGCGCGATGCTCGGCATCGTGCTGGCCGACAACATCATCCTGATGATGGTGTTCTGGGAATTGACCAGCCTCACGTCGTTCCTGCTGATCGGCTTCTGGCGGCATCGCGCCGACGCGCGGCAGGGGGCCCGGATGGCGCTGGCGGTGACCGGCGCCGGCGGCCTGTGCCTGCTGGGCGGCATGGTCGTGCTGGGACACATCGTCGGCAGCTATTCGCTCGATATCGTGCTGGCGTCCGGAGCGCAGATCCGCGCCGACCCGCTCTATCCGGTCGCGCTGGTGCTGATCCTGCTGGGGGCCTTCGCGAAGTCGGCGCAGTTCCCGTTCCAGTTCTGGCTGCCGCATGCGATGGCGGCGCCCACACCGGTGTCGGCCTACCTGCATTCGGCCACGATGGTGAAGGCGGGCGTGTTCCTGCTGGCGCGGCTCTATCCCGCGCTGGGCGGCAGCGACCTGTGGTTCTACCTGGTTGCCGGCACCGGCCTCGTCACGCTGACGCTGGGCGCGGCGTTCGCGATCTTCCAGCAGGACTTGAAAGGCCTGCTCGCCTACTCGACGATCAGCCACCTGGGGCTCATCACGCTGCTGTTCGGGCTCGACTCGCCGCTGGCCATCGTGGCCGGCATCTTTCACATCCTGAACCACGCCGCCTTCAAGGCATCGCTGTTCATGGCGGCGGGCATCATCGACCACGAGACCGGATCGCGCGACATGCGGCAGCTGAATGGCCTGTGGCACGCGATGCCCATCACCGCCACGCTGGCGATGGTGGCCTCCAGCGCCATGGCCGGCGTGCCGCTGCTGAACGGCTTCCTGTCGAAGGAGATGTTCTTCTCGGAGACGTTGCAGCTCGATGCGCATCCGGTGTTCGAAGTGATGGTGCCGCTGGTGGCGGTCGTCGCGGCGTCGTTGTCGGTCGCGTACTCCGTCCGCTTCATCCACGACGTGTTCTTCAACGGCGAGCCGGTCGGGCTGACGCGCACGCCGCACGAGCCGCCGCGCTGGATGCGCATCCCGGTGGAGATCCTCGTCGTCGTGTGCCTGGCCGTGGGTATCGTGCCGGGGCTCACCATCGGTCCCGTCCTGGCCGTCGCCGCGCGCGGCGTGCTGGGCGACCAGGTGCCCGCCTACAGCCTCGCGTTGTGGCATGGCTTCAACGTGCCGCTGCTGATGAGCTCCATCGCGCTGGCTGCGGGGGTGGCGCTGTACGTTGCACTGCAGAAGACGATCAATCTGCACACGATCGCGCAACTGCCGATGAGTGGCAAGCGCGTGTTCGACCGGCTGCTGCGGGGTCTCGAGCGCGGTGGCCGCCGCTTCGTTGCGCTGTCGCCGGACAGCACGCTGCCGGGCGCGCTGGCGTGGATCTTCGCCACGGCCATTGCCGCGATGGCGTGGCCGCTGCTGCGGTTGGGCTTCGGCGATGCCGGTCCCGCCGTCGCGCCATTGGGCGAGGTCCCCGTGGCGGTGGGCACATTGCTGTGGCTGCTGGCGGTGGGCGGCGCCGTCGGTGTCGTCGCCTGCCATCGCCACCGCTTCGTCGCGCTGCTGGCGCTCGGCGTGACGGGCCTCGCGGTCAGCGTGGGCTTCGTGCTGATGTCGGCGCCCGATCTTGCGCTGACGCAGCTGCTGGTCGAGATCGCGACGCTGTCGCTCATTG
>JANNNM010000437.1:0-1193 GCA_031398535.1 Betaproteobacteria bacterium
TCGCTTTCTTCTCGGTCGCCGAAACGCGGCGCTCCAAGCTGTCGAGATCCGACAGCATCAACTCAGTCTCGACTGTCTCGGCGTCGGACAACGGATCGATGCGGTTCTCGACGTGGGTCACATCGCCGTCGTCGAAACAACGCAAGACGTAGGCCACCGCATCGACCTCGCGAATGTGCGACAGGAACTGGTTGCCCAGGCCCTCGCCCTTCGACGCGCCGGCCACGAGGCCCGCGATGTCGACGAATTCGACGACGGCGGGCAGCACGCGCTCCGGCTTCGCGATGGCCGAGAGCGGGGCGAGCCGCGGATCGGGCACTTCGACGATGCCGACGTTGGGCTCGATCGTGCAGAACGGATAGTTCTCCGCCGCGATGCCGGCCTTCGTCAGCGCATTGAAGAGGGTGGACTTGCCGACGTTGGGCAAGCCGACGATGCCGCATTTGAGACTCATGGATTCGCCTTGGGATAAGAGGTGCGCGCGGCCGTCATTTCGCCGTGCGCGTATGCAGCACCATCATCGCGCGCTCCATGTCACCGGCCACGATGTCGGGCCAGGCAGCAAGCGCGCGGCCGATGGCCGCTTCGATGGTCGTGCGGTCGTCGGCGGCGGGCGGCTTCAGCACGTAGTCGACGACCTGCTGCTGCGCAAGCTCCGAGTCGCGCGGATGGCCGATGCCGACGCGCAGCCGCCAGAAGTCCGGGGAGGCAATCTGCGCCTGGATGTCGCGCAGTCCGTTGTGACCCGCATGGCCGCCGCCGAACTTCATCTTGACCTCGCCGGCCTTCAGGTCGAGTTCGTCGTGGACGACGAGGATTTCCTCCGGCGCGATGTCGAAGAACCGCGCCAGCGCCGACACCGAGCGGCCGGAGAGATTCATGAACGTGCCCGGCTTGACGATGCGCACATCGCCCGCCTTGGCCACTTCACCCGCGAACTTCGATTCGTGGCTGAACGCGGCGCGCAGCTTCGCGGCCAGCAGGTCGGCGAACCAGAAGCCCGCGTTGTGCCGGGTTTCGGCGTACTCGCGCCCCGGATTGCCCAGGCCGGCGACGAGGCGAATGGGTGTGGCGGTGGACATGGCAGTGACGAAGCGTCAGGGCACCGCAACGAAAAAGGCCCGCGGGGACATGCGGGCCTTGGTCGTCGCGACGCGTATTGGCGACGCGATTATTTCTTCTTGTCGTCCTTC
>JANNNM010000438.1:0-5291 GCA_031398535.1 Betaproteobacteria bacterium
GGACCGACCCGGACGGCAAGCGCCGCGCGATGCTGCCCCCGGCCGTCGTCAGCGCGCTGGAGCTGAGCGCGCAGGATCACATGCTGATGAGCGCGGCGGTGCCGCCCTTCATCGACACGGCGATCAGCAAGACGGTCAACGTGCCGTCCGACTACCCGTTCGACGCCTTCAAGGACCTTTACTTCGAGGCTTGGCAGGCGGGCCTGAAGGGCATCGCCACCTATCGCCCCAACAGCATCCTCGGCGCGGTGCTCGAGACCGTCCCCGCCACGGCGCCGACGACCGAGCCGCAGGATTTCGATACCGCCGACCCGGACCGCCGCATCCGCCTCGACGGCGCGCAGCGTCCGGCATTGGCCAGCCTGCGCTGGCCGGGCCGGCCGGAATTGACCAACGGCAACCCGTGCTGGACCTATGTGGTGCGTCATCCGTTGGGTGATTTCGCGGTGTTCATCGGGCACATCGAGGACGGCCGGTCGTATCCCTTCGAGGTCTGGATCAACGGCGCGGAGCAGCCGCGGGGTCTGGGCGCGATCGCCAAGACGCTGTCGATGGACATGCGCACCGACGACCGCGCCTGGCTCGACATGAAGCTCTCCGCGTTGCAGAAGGCCGGCGGCGACGACGGCTTCGAGATGGCGATGCCGCCGAGTGGACAGAAGGTCAGCGTGCCGAGCCTCGTGTCCGGTTTCGCGAAACTGATCCGTTACCGCTGCAACGAACTTGGCGCGTTCACGGGCGAGGGCTCCGGCAAGACGCCGGTCGTCGATGCATTGATGGGGCCGAAGGAACCGAAGGCCGGCCCCGATGGCACGCTCTCCTGGACCGTCGACGTCGTGAATCACGCGACCGGCGATGACCTGGTGCTGTTCCTGAAGGAACTGGTGATGCCCGACGGGCAGCGCCGGCCCTACTCGATGTGGCTGTCCGGCGAATACCCGCGGGTACTCGATGGCCTGTGCAAGGCGCTATCGCTCGACATGCGCGTCTACGATCCCGCGTGGATCGGCATGAAGCTGCGCAAGCTCCTCAACTACGGCGAGCCCAATGGCTCATTGATGGCGCGCACGCCGGGGTCGATCAAGCAGCAGACGTATCCGTCGACCATCGCGTATCTCGCGCAGCTGATGATCCATCGCTACGCGATGCTGGGCATCCTGACCGACCAGGGCTATCCGGTGGCGCATGCCGGCATCCTCGCGGTGCCGGCGGCCGAGCAGGCGGGGAGCGCGGTGATGAAGACACTGCCCGGAAAGAAGTGCCCCGAGTGCGGCAACAAGGCGCTGATCCGCAAGGACGGCTGCGACTTCTGCACGGGCTGCGGGTTCACCGGCGCCTGCGGCTAACGCCATCGCGCGCCGGCAACGCAGCCGCTACTGCTTCGCCTGGTGCGCGGCGACGCGCAGCTTGAAGAGTTCGTCGATCGCCTGCTGGTACTGTCCATCGGCGGCCCACATACTGTTGTTGTGGCTGCCGTTCTCGACCAGCAACAGCTTCTTCGGTGACGGCGCGGCCTTGTAGAGTTCTTCCGAGAATCGCGACGGCAACAGGCGATCGCGGGTGCCATGCACGACCAGCACCGGCATCCGCACGTTGCCGATCTTGTCGAGCGAATCGAACTTCTGCGTCAGGATGGCCCTGGTGGGCAACCAGCTGAACGTCAGCGCATTGGCGGCGTCGGCCAGCGTGGTGAAGGACGATTCGACGATCAACCCGTTGGCGTGCGGCGCCGGCCCTGCAAAGCCGGCCGCCAGGTCGATCGCAATGGCGCCGCCCAGCGAGTGGCCGAAGATGTAACGGCGCGAGGCGTCGGGCTGCCGCTGCGCCATCCAGTTCCAGGCGGCGCGGGCGTCCTCGTAGGCCATCTTCTCGGACGGGAGGTCGCCGTCGCTCTTGCCGAAGCCGCGGTAATCGATGGCGAACACGGAGAAGCCCATGCGCCGGAACTGCTCCATGCGCCGCACGTGGCCCGTCATGTTCCAGCGGGCGCCATGCAGGTACAGCACGGCCGGGGCGTCCGGGTTGGCGTCGGCCCACCACCAGGCATGGATGCGCGGCGCATCGGCCGCGGTGCCGACCGGCAGGTACATTTCCTGGACACCGTCGGGCACGCCGCTGGTCCAGCCGGCCTCGGACTTGACCGCGCGGAACGTTATCTCGCGCTCGCGCTGCTCAAGGCTTACGCAGCCGCTGGCCAGGCCGGCGGCGACGAGCAAGCCCGCAAGGATGCGCAGGGACAGGCGGCGGGAAGGCAGGCGAAGGTTCATGGAGTCGGGCAGGGTTGACCGGAAGAATGCATGGAGCGTGCCACCGCGTCCACCGGACAACGACCGGCCGCGACGCATGACGACAGACCGCCCGCAGGCCGCCCGAGTTCCCGATCGGTCACAATGGCGGCCTCGTTGCGCCTCCCGACCCTTCGCCCGCCACCATGCCACCCGTCACCACCGCCCTGATCGTCGCCAACATCGCCGTCTTCTTCCTGCAGCAGATTGCGCCGTCGCTGGGGATCCGACCGCTGGAGTTGCTCTTCGCGCTGTGGCCGCTGGGCACGGCCCAGGCCAGCGGCGGGCAGGCGAGTTTCCAGCCCTGGCAGCTCATCAGCTACGGGTTCCTGCACGGCGACATCTTCCACCTCGCGTTCAACATGTATGGCGTCTACATGTTCGGCAGCGCGCTGGAGCTGGTCGTCGGCACGCGCCGGTACCTGAGCTACTACTTCGTCTGCGTGATCGTGGCCGGCCTAGTGCAACTGCTCTTCGCGATGGTGTCGGGCGGGTTCTATCCGACAGTGGGCGCCTCCGGCGGCGTGTTCGGCCTGCTGCTCGCCTACGCCGTCTACTTCCCGCGCAACAAGCTGATGCTGATCTTCATCCCGGTGCCGATCCCCGCGCCCGTGTTCGTGACGGTCTATGCCGCGCTGGAGCTCTACCTCGGCGTGACCGGCACCCAATCGGGCATCGCCCACTTCGCGCACCTGGGCGGCCTGGTGGGCGGCGCGGCGATGCTGTTCTATTGGCGGAAGTTCGGCCGGCGCTAGTGCTGCAGTGCCCGCCACACGCGCTCGGACGTCAGCGGCATCTGCAGCGCTTCGAGTGACTTGCCCACGCCGGCGCGCGCCAGCGCATCCAGCACGGCATTGACCACTGCCGGCGTCGCGCCGATGGTGCCCAGCTCGCCCACGCCTTTGACGCCCAGGTGATTGTTGGTGGATGGCGTGGACTCGTCCATCGTCATGTCGAAGTGGCGCACGACATCCGCGCGCGGCACGGCGTAGTCGAGGAACGTGCCGGTCAGCGGCTGGCCCGATTCCGGGTCGTACACCACCTGCTCGCACAACGCCTGGCCGATGCCCTGCACGGCGCCGCCTTCGAGCTGGCCCTTCACGATCAGCGGATTGACGACGCGCCCCACGTCGTTCATCGACCAGTAGCGGTCCACGTCCACCTTGCCGGTGTCCGGGTCGATCTCCACTTCACAGACATGGCAGCCGTTGGGCCATGTCGCGTCCAGCACCGAGCTTGTCGATTGCAGCACGATGCGTGCATCGGGTTGCGCACGCGCGAGGTCAAAGAGCCCGATCGAACGGTCTGTCCCCGCGATGCGGAACACGCCCTCGCTGTACTCGATGTCCTGCACCGCGGCTTCCAGCTTTTCCGCGGCCAGGTCGTGCGCCTTCTTCACCGTGCGTTCGGAGGCCACATGCACGGCCGAGCCGCCGACGAAGAGCGAGCGCGAGCCGGCGCTGCCGAAGCCCGTGCCGCGATCGGTGTCGCCGAGCGAGATGCGGATGCGTTCGATGGGCACGCCGAAGACATCGACCGCCAGCTGCGCGAATGTGGTCGCGAGCCCCTGGCCCATCGCCTGCGTGGCGGAGAAGATATCGATGATCTCCTCGCCTGCCGCATCGGCGCCGATCGTCACCGTCACGTTTTCCGTGAACACATCGGCCCCCGTCCACTCGATGAACGTGGCCATGCCGCGCCCGCGCAACTTGCCTTGTTGCCGTGACGCCGAAGCGCGTGCCGCGAAACCGTTCCAGTCCGCGTGCTGCAGGCCCTTGTCCATCACCGACGCAAAGTTGCCGGTGTCGTAGGTCTTGGTCATCGCGTTGGTATAGGGGAGCTGCGCGGGCTTGATCATGTTGCGGCGACGGAGCTCCACCGGGTCGATGCCCGACTGCCGCGCGGCGGCGTCCATCAGCCGCTCGATCGTGTAGATGGCCTCCGGGCGCCCGGCGCCGCGGTAGGGGCCGGTGGGCGTCGTGTTGGTCAGCACGCCGGCGATGCGGATAGCGATGGTGGCTATATCGTAGATGCTGGTCGACACCCACGGGCCGATCAGCAGCTGGATCACCACGCCGGCGGGCGTCGCATACGCGCCGAGGTCCGCGTGCGAATGCACGCGCAGCGCGAGGATCTTGCCATCGGCATCGAGCGCCAGCGCCGCGTCGCTGACCAGGTCGCGGCCATGCGTGGCGCTTAAAAATTCCTCCATCCGCTCGGCGGTCCACTTGACCGGCCGCTGCAGCAGCCGCGCGCAAAACGCGGCCACCGCATCATCCGGATAGAGCGTGGTCTTCATGCCAAAGCCGCCGCCGACATCGCCCACCACAACGCGCATCTGCTCCGGCGGGATGCCCAGTACTTCACCACACAGTTCATCGCGCAAGCCCGTGGGCGTCTGGCAGCTGACGCGCAGCGTGAAGCGGCCGGTGCCGGTGTCGAACTCCGCCAGCGTGCTGCGCGGTTCGATGGGACACGCGACGACCCGCTGGTTGACGAGATGCAGCGACACCACATGCGCAGCCCGCGCGAACGCGGCGGCGGTGGCGTCGGCGCTGCCATGCCGCAATTCGCAGGCGATGTTGCCGGTAGCCGCGGGCCACACCAGCGGCGCGTCCTTCGCCGTGGCCGCGACGATGCCCACGACGGGCGGCAGCGGTTCGTAGCGTGCGTCGATGGCTTCCGCCGCGTCGCGGGCCTGTTCGCGCGTGTCGGCGACGATGGCGGCGACGGCTTCGCCGACGAAGCGCACCGTGTCCACGGCCAGCACATGCTGCGGCGGCGCGGCCGTACGGCCGCCCCCCGGACGCTTGAAGTCGGTCGACATCAGCATCGGCTTGACGCCTGCGGCGACCAGGTCGGCACCGGTGACAATGGCCAGCACGCCGGGCATCGCGCGCGCTGGTGCCAGGTCCAGCAGCGTGATGCGCGCATGCGCATGCGGCGAGCGCAGCAGGATGAGGTGCGCCTGCCCCGGCAGTGAAAAATTGTCAGCGAATAGACCGC
>JANNNM010000429.1:0-3611 GCA_031398535.1 Betaproteobacteria bacterium
CGGCAACGACGGCAACAACACGGTCGTGCCCTATGACACCGCAGGTTATGCGCAGTACGCCGCCGTGCGCACCGCGGCCTCCGGTATCCAGATCGCGCAGTCGCAGCTGCTGCCGATCCAGCCGCCAAGCGCCGGCACGCCGTTCGGACTGCATCCCAGCATGCCGGAGTTGCAGTCGCTGTTCGTGCAAAAGAAGCTCGCGATCCTGGCCAACGTCGGCACGCTGGTGCAGCCCACGACCAAGACGCAGTACCAGGCGAAGCAAGTGCCGCTGTCGCTGTACTCGCATTCGGACCAGCAGCAGCAGTGGCAAAGCTCGATTTCCAATACGGTGGCAGGCACCGGCTGGGGCGGACGCATCGCCGACCGGATGGGGTACTTCAATGCCGGCAGCGGCTTTCCCGTCATTACGTCGCTTGATGGTTCGGTACTCTTCGCCACCGGCAAGGTCACGGCACCCTTGTCGATTCCCGTTACGGGATCGTTCGCGCTGGCCGGATACAACAACAGCGCGGCCAGTACCGCGCGGTTGGCAGCACTGAAGCAATTCCTTGGCCAGGGCTCCACCAACACCTTCGTCAATGCGGCCAATGCCATCGGCAGCCAGGCCATTGCGCTATCGGCCACGATGAGTCCCATTCTTGCCAGCACGACGTCGAGCGTGGCCCCCCTCTTTGCAGCGCTCGATGGCGGCAACACCACGGGCAAGGCGCTCTACCAGGTCGCCAAGACCATCGAAGCGCGTGCGCTGACGGGGGCGAAACGGCAGATCTTCTTCGTGGGACTGGGCAATTTCGACACGCACAGCAACCAGGCGCCCACGCAGGCGAACCTGCTTGCGCAACTGGCACCGGCGCTGAAGGCGTTCTACGATGCCACGGTGGCTTTGGGCGTGGGCAGCCAGGTGACCACCTTCACGCTGTCCGACTTTGGCCGTACGTTCCAGCCGGCCTCCGGTGCGGGTACCGATCACGCGTGGGGCAACCACCACTTCATCCTGGGCGATGCGGTCAAGGGCGGCGAGATGTATGGCCAATATCCGACGTTGGCACTGGGCGGGCCCAGTGACGCCGAGAACCGCGGCCGCTGGATTCCGACGACGGCGGTCGACCAGTACGGGGCGACGCTGGCACGCTGGTTCGGCGTGCCGGCCGCCGACCTTGCGACCGTGTTCCCCAACCTGCCTGCATTCGCGCAGAGCGACATCGGCTTCATGGCGTGACCATGGCTCACGGGCCCGCACTGTGGCGAACCTGGTGTCGCGGGCCCGGACTGGCTTGCGCTGCTCTCGTGCTGATCGCGGGATGGCCGCACCATGCGGCCGCGCAGAACGCTGCCGCCGGCAAGGCGTTGTACAAGACGTGGTGCCAGGTCTGCCATTCGGTGGACCCCAGCACGGCCATCGAGCCGTTCAACCGCATCATGTCGGCGGCGAACAATCCGGCGCAGATCACCGTCGCCGCCAACGCCGATCCCTCGCAAATGGGATTTATCAATACGTCGCTGACCGCCACCGACCTGCAGAACATTGCCGCCACTCTCGGCACATTCGCCACCGTCACGACCAGGATCGACGTCGTCGAGTTCCATCATGCGGTACGAAATCATTACTTCATGTCGGCCGCCACTGCCGAAATTGCCGATCTTGACCTGGGTGTGCATCCGGGTTGGCTGCGCACCGGTGCCGTGTTCAAGGCGTACGCAACTTCCGGCACCGGGACGAATCCGGTATGTCGCTTCTACCTGCCACCCGCCAGCGGCGATTCGCACTTCTACTCCGCGTCCCCCGCGGAGTGCGCACAGGTCCAGTCGACTTTTCCGTCCTTTACCTATGAAGCACCGGCGGTTTTTCACATCGCGCTGCCCGATCTCGTCACCGGCGCCTGCGCGCCGGGTACGCTTGCGGTCTACCGGGTCTGGAACGCGCGAGCCGATACCAATCATCGTTACACGACCAGCCCCGCCGTGCAGGCCCAGATGGTGAGCGCGGGCTGGATCGCCGAAGGCTATGGCCCGGCCCAGGTGATCATGTGCGCGGCGTCGTGACAATGCGGCAGCGGTAGTCAAAGGCTTCGTGCAGGCGTGCTAGCCTTCCGTTGACGGCACCTGCGGTCCCCGCAGCGTGATGTCAAGACACCAGGAAGGGAAGTCACGGATGGCTGGCGCAGGCTTGCTGCTGCTGCTCGACGATATTGCCAGCGTGCTCGACGACGTCGCGCTGCTGACGAAGCTCGCCACCAAGAAGACCGCCGGCGTGCTGGGTGACGACCTGGCGCTCAATGCGCAGCAGGTATCCGGCGTGCGCGCCGAGCGCGAATTGCCGGTGGTGTGGGCGGTGGCAAAGGGCTCGTTCGTCAACAAGGCGATCCTGGTGCCCACCGCGCTGGTCATCAGCGCCTTCGCGCCCTGGGCAATCACGCCGCTGCTGATGATCGGGGGCGCCTTCCTCTGCTACGAAGGCTTCGAGAAACTGGCGCATCGCGCCATGGCGCCTGCGGGCGAGCGCGAAGCCGTGCATCGCCAGCGTGTGCAGGCGGTGGCAGACCCCGCGGTGGACCTGGTCGCATTCGAAAAGGACAAGATCAAGGGTGCGATCCGGACCGATTTCATCCTGTCGGCGGAAATCATCATCATCACGCTGGGCACGGTGGGGGCCGCTACCTTCGGTACGCAGGTGGCCGTGCTGGTCGGCATCGCCATCCTGATGACCGTCGGCGTCTATGGCCTCGTCGCGGGAATCGTGAAGATCGACGATGCAGGCCTTCATCTCAGCACGCGACAGGGCGACGGCACCTGGGCCGGGTTCCAACGACAAGTCGGCGTGCTGTTGCTTCGCGGCGCACCGTGGCTGATGAAGGGGCTTTCGGTGGCCGGAACGGCCGCGATGTTTCTCGTCGGCGGCGGCATCATCACGCACGGCATCCATGCGCTGCAGCCCTGGGTGGACCGGGCCGTCGCGTCCATCGCGACGGTTGGCGGGGTCGGCCCGGCGCTGGCCTTCGTCACGCCCATGCTCGTCAATGCGCTGGTAGGGCTCGTGGTTGGTGCCGTGTTGCTCGCGCTGGTCCGGACGTCGCAGCGGATGTTTCCGCGATCGGTGCCGTCACCTCACTGACGGCACGGTGGAAACGCACCCTACTGGGTTCAGCGCACGGCGTCGAAAGCGGCGTCGAGCTGGTCGATCCAGCGCTGCCTGGCGGAAGGCTCCGCGAAGCTTGCGTCGAAGCTGTTGCGGGCCAGTGCGTACGCTGCCCTCACCTCCAGCGCCGGCAGGGCGGCAAACGTTTCGACGAAGTTGGCGTTGATGTAGCCGCCGAAATACGCCGGGTCATCCGAGTTCACCGTGGCGCAGATCCCGGCGTCCAGCAGCACCGCCAGCGGGTGGTGGGCCAAGTCGGGATACACGCACAGTTTCACATTCGACAGCGGACACACGGTGAGCGGCACGCGGTCGCGCGCCAGCCGGGCGACAAGCGCCGGGTCTTCGGTGCAACGCACGCCATGGTCGATGCGCTCCACGTGCAGTACATCGAGCGCGGCCTTGATGTACGCCGGCGGGCCCTCCTCGCCCGCGTGTGCGACACGATGCAATCCGAGCTCCCCGCACCGGC
>JANNNM010000435.1:0-6546 GCA_031398535.1 Betaproteobacteria bacterium
CAGTCCCTCCGGATCGAGAAAGCGAGTGTAGTCGGCGTGGTGATGCCCGCGGCTCGCTGTGGTAGCCGCGTCGCGCGGGTCGGGTCCTGCCATTGCTCCCAGCAGCGCGGCCGCGTCGGCCACACTGCGCGTCATGGGGCCGGCGGTGTCCTGGCTCGCGGAAATGGGGATGATGCCGGCGCGGCTGACCAGCCCCACCGTCGGCTTGAAGCCGACCAGGCCGCATACCGACGAGGGACTGACGATCGAGCCGTCCGTCTCCGTTCCCACCGAAATCGCGCAGAGATTGGCCGCCGTTGCCGCGCCCGAGCCGGAGCTGGAGCCGCTGGTGTTGCGGTCCAATGCATACGGATTGCGCGTCTGCCCGCCCCGCCCGCTCCAGCCACTGGTGGAACGCGCGCCGCGGAAGTTAGCCCACTCCGACAGATTCGACTTGCCGAGAATCACGCAACCGGCAGCGCGCAGCTTTTCGGTGACATGCGCATCGCGGGGCGCGATAGCCTCGCCCAACGCCAGCGACCCGGCGCTGGTACGCATGCGGTCCGCCGTGTCGATGTTGTCCTTCAGCAGCACGGGTATGCCATGCAGCGGGCCGCGCGCACCCTTGTCGCGGCGCTCGCGGTCCAGTGCTTCGGCGATGGCCAGCGCTTCGGGATTGCGTTCGATGATCGCATTGATCGCGGGGCCGGACTTGTCGATGGCGTCGCAGCGCGCGAGGTAAGCCTGCGCAATCGACACCGACGTGCGCGTGCCCGTCTGCATCGCTGCCTGCAGCTGCGCGACCGTGGCCTCCTCCAGTTCGAATGCGGGCGCGGCGGTGGCCGTGGCCATTTGCGCGTTGCTGCCCCCGGCTTGCGCCAGCGTGACGAGGCCCGCAGCGGCCACCTTGATCATCGTGCGGCGTTCCATCGCATCAGTCTCCGGTGGGGACAATCTCGACCAGCTTGCCGGCATCGTCGAACACGAATTCATACCGCATGCTGCCCGGATGGCCGACAAGATCACGGAAGCTGACGATCAGATGATCGCCGGCGGCAGGATGACCCGGCGCCCAGTGCAGCGTGCACGGATAAGGCGGTCCGGTCAGCGCCACGGGCAGGCGTGACGGCATCGGCGCCTGCAGCGCCGGTTTGGCCTCCATGCGAACTTCACTCGCATTGGCGCCGAGGTTGCGCAATTCGAAGTGCATCACCGGACCACTCTCGCCCGTCAAAGTAACGATGTCAAGAAACGCGAAGCGTGGACGCAGCAGCTGCTGTTGCTGCTCGCGCGCCAGTGCCACTGCGGCGCGATCGGCCTCGACATGCGAGCGCGTGGCCACCAGCAGTTCACGCTGTTCCTGCACCGAGATCTGCAGCGCCTTCGACTGCAGGTCGAGCGAGCGCGTCGTGTCGCGCAGCTCCATGCCCTGCTGGAAGAAGCCGAGGATCAGCCACAGGATGCCGAGCGGCCCCAACGTTCCCGCCAGGAAATCGCCGATCTCGTTGGGGTCCAGCTGGCTCAGTTCACCGAAGCGGGCGCCGAAGATCCAGGCGATGGCCCCCAGCCACGCGAGCGTGCCGACAATGCCAATGATGGAGAGGAGGCGGTTCATGGACACGCGCGCGCAGGAAGGGTGTTCGACACAACCCGAATCCTACCGCGAGCACCGGTCAGCGTGCCCGGCTGGTGTGGTGCAGGAACGCGCCGAGTGACTGGACGTCGGGCACGACCGCCTGCATGGCGAAGCCGGCGACGGCGGCCAGGACCAGCAAGCCGGCGAAGGCGCGAAAGGTTCGACGCAACGCGGTCTTCAACCAGTGGCCGTCGTCGCTTCCACGCATGCGCCGGTACAACCCGCGCGCGAGCGCCGCGTCCACCAGCAATTCGCCCATGAACATCGGGGCGTTCCACACCACCCACGTCGACGCGAAGATGGCGCCCAGCAGCGCGAACATCAGCACGATGGCGGCGATCGCCATGGCCAGGGGCCACGCCTCGCTGGCCTCCGCCACTTCGCCCATGCCTACATCGATGTCGGTCGGCGAAGACGATTCGCCCGACGTCGAAGCCGCCGGCAGGTCGTCGAACGAACCCGACGCACCGGCGCCGCCGAAGTGGCCACCGCCGCCTTCGAAGCGCGCATCGCAGCTGCTGCCCGAATCACTGCGGCTGCGAGGTTGCCAGGACGGGTCGAGGAGATCGACGCCATCGTCCTGCCGTCCATGCAGCCAGTACCACAGGAGGCTCAAGAACACGCCGTAGGACAGCGCAACTGCCGCGACATAGCGCACCCACAACCGGTCGACGCCCGCGTGCAGCATGGCTACTGTCGCGAGGAACCCGCAGGCGCCCGCAAGCGCGACGATCAACAGCATCAGCAGACGCGGCGACTGCGATTGTTCGAGTTGCCTCGAGACGCGCCGGATCTCGCGTTGCCGGAGGAAGAGTTGCGTGGCCATGAAGTCGCTGCCGATCCCCGCATGAAGCCGTGATGCGAATCACGATAGCGTGGTGGACAGCGTTGGCGGAATGCGAAAGCGACGAACAGGCGCCCCGCTTGCCGGGCGGCTGCCGTTCAGGACGAATGGCGCGTGGGCGCGGCTATTTCGGCTGCGACCGCCACTCGGACTTCCACAGCTTCTCAAGCTCGGAAGCCACGGCGGGCGGCGGCGCGCCGATCAGCGTCGACCGGCCTCGCTGCAAGACCTTGCCGTACACCAGGTCCTGCGCGCCCGAGTACAACAGCACGACGTTGTTCTCGGCGCAGTCATGGTTCTTGCAAACCGACACGAGCACAAAATCGGCACCCGCCACCTTGATCGCCTTGTTCTGCGGACTGGGGCCATCGAGCTTCGCGAGCCACGGTTCGCGCGACAACGGGCCGAGCGCCTTGTAGTAGGTGGCCTTCGCCTTCGGGTCGTAGAGAAGCCCGGACGCGCCGAGCTCGGTCAGTGCATAGCCCTTGAAGTTCTTGGCGGAACTCGCACCGGCACTGGCTGAAGGCGGCGGCGTCGGTGCCGCATCAACGGCGGCGGAGGTGACGGGCTTGGCCCTGCCATCGCAGCGGCGGAATTTCTGCTGGAGCAAGGCCGGGCCGATCGCCGCCACCAGCTTCGGATCCGGGTCGAGCTTCAGATAGGGGCCGAACTTGTCGACATACATTGCAAACCGCAGTTGCGCCCCGGGCGCGTTGCTCAGCAGCACGGTTCGGTACTCGGATGATTGGCCCGGACCGTAGAACGATGCGGCCGCCTGCACGTTGGATCCGGCGATGCACTTGTCTCCGTGCAGGAACACCAGGGCGTCCTCGAACACCGTGGCCTTAGGCGCGGCGTTGTTGCCGCACTCCACCTGGTAGGTGCCGCCGAAGGCCTTCATCGTGTGCACGTCGAGCTTGCCCTGCGCCCACGCCGGAACCGCGGCCGCCGCCATGATCCAGACAACAATGCGGAACACACCGTTCATGCCTCGCTCCCCCCGATCGCGCGAGCCTGATTGTCACGGGGACGATGGGGAGGGTCAAGCGTCGACGGGCAGCGCGGGACACGCCAACGAAAACGCCAGGCGGTTGCCTGGCGTCTTGGTGTTGGCGGAGAGCGAGGGATTCGAACCCCCGAGACCCTTGCGAGTCTGCTTGATTTCGAGTCAAGTGCCTTCGACCACTCGGCCAGCTCTCCGGCAAGCCCGACATTATAGCGCGAGCCGCAGGGTCGGGCAAAACCAGGGTTGAGTTGCCGAAACGGCGCCCGCGCGGACGAAAAAAACGGGGGCGTTTCCGCCCCCGTCTCAACTCCTTGGTGCTGTACGTCGCGCTACTTCTTGGGCGCTACTGGCGCTGCGGCCTTCGCCGCCGGCGCCGGTGGTGCAGGCGGTGCTGCCGCTGCCATCTGCGGCGGCGGCACCTGCTTGCCCTGGGCCTTCATATCCGCGAAATACCGCGAGGCGACACGATCCTCAGCCTTGGCTTGCTGCTGTTTTGCGAGCTCCGCGCCGGCAGCCGTCTTGGCTTTCGCCTCTTCTGCGGCCGCTTTCTGTGCGTCGGTCATCGGTGGGGGCGGCGGCAACTTGGCCACTGCCAGCCCGAACGTTGCCACCACCAGGGTGGCGCCGATGAATGCCCGGATCGTGTTCATCCCTACTCTCCTCCTGCTGAATTGCCGCTAACCAAGCCGCGGGACCGGTACTTTGCGCTCAAACCGCGCGCTGCGCCATCACCGGGGCCACCCCCTCGCCATCCACCTTCCCTGCCTTCACATCGTTGTACCAGTATTCGTGGTGCTCCTTGGCCCAGGCTTCGTCGACGTAGCCCGAGCGCATCGCGTCGAAGGCGCCAGCCATGCCGATCGTGCCCATGTAGATGTGCCCGATGGCACCCATCATCAGCAGGATGGACGCTGTGGCGTGGATCATGTTGGCGAACATCATCGTCTGCCGCGTCTGGTTGAAGTTGGGGAAATCGAGGACCAGGCCGGAGGCGCTGACGATGCTGCCGAGGAACAGCACGCCGCCCCAGAACCACATCTTTTCACCGCCGTTGAAGCGGCCCGACGGAATGTGCTCACCGGAGACGAGACCGCCGAACTTCTTGAACCACGTGAAATCGTAGCCGCGCAGGAAATTGTCGCGGACGAACGTGACGAAGAGCAGCAGGATGCAGACCGAGAACAGCGGCCCGACGAAGTTGTGCAGGTTCTTGGCAATGATCGCGAGCCACGAGAACAGCGTGTAGCCGATCAGCGGCAACAGCACATTCTTGCCGAAGAAGATGATGAGGCCGGAGATCGCGAGGATCGAGAAACTGATGGCGGTGGCCCAGTGGACCGAGCGCTCCCACGCATTGAAGCGGTGGATCTTGCGGCCGGTGAGCGGCGCGTGCAGCGGAATGGTCCCCTTGCGCCAGTAGAAGAGCGCCACGGCGAGGAACACGACGACCAGCGCCCAGCCGCCGTAGACGGCGATGCGGCCATCGCGGATCGCGCGCCAGGTCTGGCCCCACGGCTGGATCAGCACGTTGGTCTCGCGCCCGGGCAGGCTCGTGATCTGCGGTTCGCCGGAGCGGATTTCCTTCCACAGCGGCGCATTGTTGCCGGGCTGCGAGCGCTGCTGCTGCGCCTGCGTGGCGGCTTCCTGGGCTTCCTTGGGCGCGACCGCCGGCGATTGCGCCAGCACGGAACACGCCGCCGCGATGCCTGCCACGGCCACCAGCCAGCGCAGCGGCGCGACCACCGAATCACGCATCGTCAGCCGCATGGGTCAGCCCCCGGTGCGCTTGTATTCGTTCTGGTTCTGCGTGCGCGCGCGGATGTCGCGCTCCCACTTGTCCTTGTCGCCGTTGAAGGGGGCCGCGGCGTAAGGAGGATCGTCCGGCTTGCCCTGGTAGGTGCCCTGCTTGTAGTCGATGACCTGTGGTCGCTCGCCGCAACCGGCCAGCATCAGCGCAGTCATGGCGCCGAAGGCCAGCGTGGCGATGCGCGTGATGCGGGCCATCATGACTTGGCTCCCGGCACCGGCTTCGGCGCATCGGGACGGCCATACGCGGTGCCCCAGCCCCACACTTCGCTGCCCTTGCCGCGCACCGTGACGCGCTGGCGGTAGATCTCGGCGATGGTGTCGCCATCGCCGCCGAGCAAGGCCTTGGTGGCGCACATCTCTGCGCATGCCGGCAGCTTGCCTTCGGCCAGGCGATTGCGGCCGTACTTCTTGAACTCGGCCTCGGAGTTGTCCTTTTCAGGGCCACCCGCGCAGAACGTGCACTTGTCCATCTTGCCGCGCACGCCGAAGGCACCCGCCTGCGGGAACTGCGGCGCGCCGAACGGGCACGCGTAGAAGCAGTAGCCGCAGCCGATGCAGAGGTCCTTGTCGTGCAGCACGACGCCTTCCTGCGACCGGTAGAAGCAATCGACCGGACACACGGCCATGCACGGTGCGTCGGAGCAATGCATGCACGCGACGGAGACCGATTTTTCACCAGGTACGCCGTCGTTGATGGTGACCACGCGGCGGCGGTTCACACCCCAGGGAATGTCGTGTTCCTGCTTGCAGGCAGTCACACAGCCGTTGCACTCGATGCAGCGCTCGGCGTCGCACAGGAATTTCATTCGTGCCATGGTCTCGTCCCCCTCAGGCTTTCTTGGCGACCTGGCAAAGCGTCGTCTTGGTTTCCTGCATCATCGTCACGGAGTCGAAGCCGTAGGTGGTGGCGGTGTTGACTGCCTCCCCGCGCACGATGGGCGCGGCACCCTCGGGGTAGTACTCAAGCATGTCCTTGCCTTGCCACCAGCCGGCGAAGTGGAACGGGATGAAGGTGGTGCCGGGACCCACGCGGTCGGTGACCATGGCCTTGACAGTGATCTTGGCGCCGGTGGGCGACAGCACCCAGACGTACTCGCCGTCCACGACACCGCGATCGTTGGCGTCCTTGGGGCTGATCTCGATGAAGTTTTCCTGCTGCAATTCAGCCAGCCACGGATTGGAACGCGTCTCGTCGCCGCCGCCTTCGTACTCGACCAGCCGACCGGACGTCAGCACCAGCGGAAACTTCTCGGCGACCTTGTCCGCGACGTT
>JANNNM010000444.1:0-1870 GCA_031398535.1 Betaproteobacteria bacterium
GGCTGCGCCAACTCCTCTGCATCAGGCAACACGGCATCGGTGAAGTAGCCGGCAGCCTTTTTCGCGTCCATCTCCACGCGCGCATCCTCGGGGATCAGCAGGTCGGGAATCGCCACGCGCTCCCCCACTTCGATGCCGGAACCCACGATCGAGTCGTACTTCAGGTTGCTCATCGACACCAGCCGGTGGATGCGCTTGATGCCAAGCCAGTGCAGCACGTCCGGCATCAACTCCTGGAAACGCATGTCCTGCACGCCGGCCACGCATTCGGTGCGCAGGAAATAGTTGCTGGCGGAATCGCCGCCCACCTGCCGCTTGCGCGCGTTGTAGACGAGGAACTTGGTCACCTCGCCCAGCGCGCGGCCTTCCTTGCGGCAGTAGACCACGAGCCCCACGCCGCCCTGCTGCGCGCCGCGGATGCATTCCTCGATCGCGTGCGTCAGGTAAGGACGGCACGTGCAGATGTCCGAGCCGAACACATCCGAGCCATTGCATTCGTCGTGGACGCGCGCCGTCAGCGTCACGTCCGGGTTGGCCAGATCGTGCGGATTGCCGAACACATACATCGTCTGCCCGCCGATCGGCGGCAGGAACACCTCGAGGTCACTGCGCGTGACAAGCTCCGGGTACATGCCGCCCGTTTCCTCTAACAGCGCGCGGCGCAATTCGGCCTCGCTGCAGCCGAAGCGCCGCGCCACGCCGGGCAGCCACCACACGGGCTCGATCGCGGCCTTGGTCACGACGGCCGAACCGTTGTCGAGCAGCACCTTGCCGTCCGGCTTCAGCCGTCCGGCCGCGATGGCCTCGCGCACCTCCGGCATGTCGATGTGCGCCTTGGTCATCGCGATCGTCGGCCGGATGTCCACGCCGGCGGCGATCTCCGCGCGGAACACGTCGGCCACGATGGCGCCGAACGGATCCATCGACACGATCTTGTCCGGGTCGCCCCACGCGGGATACGGACCGAGCGGATCCGTCGGCATGGTGTTGGTGAGATCCGGCTTGTGCCCGCGCGTCAGCGAGCCCGCCGCCACCGCCAGCGCGCGATAGACGCCGTATGACCCGCTGTGCGTGCCGATCACGTTGCGATGCGTGCGGTTGGTGGTGCTGCCGACGACCGGCGCACGCTCGGCCGGCGAGGCGCGGCCCCAGCGGATGGGGCGGATCCCGGGCGCGTCCGCCACGGGATGCGACGTCAGGCGGATGTGCTTGTTCGGTGGTGTGTCGGTGCTCAAGAGAACTCCCGTAAAGCAGGACTATACCGTTCGTGCGACGTCACCGCTCCCCCTTGCGATACTCCTTCATCAACGCCTGCGGATACGCGGCACGCCGCGCCACCAGCACCAGGGCCAGGATCGACAGCACATACGGCAGCATCAGGTACACCTGGTACGGGATGCCTTCACTGCTGCCCTGTTGCAGCCGCAGCTGCATGGCATCGAAGAACGCAAACAGCAATGCGCCGGCCAGCGCCTTGCCCGGCCGCCAGCTGGCGAACACGACCAGCGCGACGCAGATCCAGCCGCGGCCGTTGACCATGTTGAAGAAGAACGCGTTGAACGCCGACAATGTGAGGAACGAGCCCGCCACGCCCATCAGCGCGGACCCCGCGACGATGGCGCCGGTGCGCACGTAGTTCACGTTGAGTCCCTGCCCTTCCGCCGCTGCGGGGTTCTCTCCGACCATCCGGACGGCGAGGCCCACCGGCGTGCGATAGAGCACCCATGCGATCAGCGGCACCGCCAGCAACGCCAGCAACGTCAACGGCGTCTGCTGGGCCAGGATGGGAATCGGCAACCACGCCATCTCGCCGAACGGCTTGATCGTCGGCGGCGCGGTCACGTTGGGAAAGCTCACGCGATACGCGAAG
>JANNNM010000524.1:0-7325 GCA_031398535.1 Betaproteobacteria bacterium
ACGCGCATCGGGCGCTTGGTGGCGGGGTCGGCGAAGCCGCGCGTGGTCACGTACGCGCCCTCGCCCGGGATCCAGATGCCGACGATGACGCCGGGCGCCTTGGTCTCGGCAAAGGATTGGTCCACCGCGCGTTCGATGGCGGCGTGTTTGGCGGCGGGGAATGGTTTGCTGCCGGCGCTCTTGAAGTCGGCGGCTGTTGCAACCGTGGTCGCCAGCAAACTCGCGACAAGCGTCAGGGTTGCGGCGAGCAGTTTCGTCTTGGATGGGGCCATGGGACTCCACATCGGGCAAGTTGGATCGATCCGCCACGCGATGCGCCGGCAGGTGTCGGGGTTGAATCGTGCGTCAGTCCGTGCGCTCGTCCAGCGGCAACTCGAGCACGATTTCATTTTCGTCGACTCGGCCGGTGTGAAGGAAACCCAACCCGAGGTAGAAGGGTTCGGGGCACCCTGGTCCGGGGACGTACGAAAGCTCCAGCGTGTCGAACAGACCTTTCGTGCGCACGTGCTCGATCACGCGCAAAAGCGCGGCCCTGCCGATGCCTCGCCCCTGGTAATTGGTGTCGATCATGAAACGCCATACGGTCACCTTGGGCTTCTCGGGCATTGGTGAGCGCAGCGATTGATCCTCGAGCATGATGAAGCCCACCGCGTCGTCGCCAAGGTAGATGGCGCGATACCACGCGTCCGGCGCAAACAATGCCTGCGCCAAAGACACGGCATTGGTCGCGACGAATCCCTTCTGACTGTCCGCAACTGATAGCCGGATCACGGAGCGCACGGTATCGGCGGTGATTTCGCGCAGCGTGACTTGGGAGGGATCGATGGTCATGGGCGCTTTCGTTTCAGTCGCTTGAGCGATAGCCCGTACCGATTGCGGCCACAGGCAAACGCGAAGGCAAGAACGATAGCGCCCCCGCACCGCATCTGCAAACCGGTGGCCTGCATTCGCGCGATAATGTGCCGATGAGCACCCTCGCCGCCCTCATCGACGACCTCATCGCCGCCAACCGCATCCTTGCGGGCCTCAACGTGCTCGACGGCTTCGGCCACGTCAGCGTGCGGCACCCGGAGGACCCGTCGCGCTACCTGCTGTCGCGCTCGCTGGCGCCGGAACAGGTGACGGCGGAGGACATCCTTACGTTCGATCTCGAGTCGAACACGCTGGGCGGCGACACGCGCACGCCGTACCTCGAGCGCTTCATCCACGGCGAGATCTACAAGCGCCGGCCAGATGTTCAATCCGTGGTGCATAGCCACGCAGCAACGGTGGTGCCGTTCGCAGCCTCGTCGGTGAAGCTGCGCCCGGTCTATCACATGAGCAGCTTCCTGCGCGCAGGCGCCTCGGTGTTCGAGATCCGCGAACGCTTCAATATGACGGACATGCTGATCCGCAACAGCGATCAGGGTGCGGCATTGGCAGAGAAGCTGGGTGAGGACTCGGTTGTGTTGATGCGCGGTCACGGCTTCTGCACGGCGGGCGAGAGCATCCCGGTGGCGGTGTACCGCGCGTACTACACGCAGTCGAACGCGGCGCTGCAGCAGCAGGCCATCGCGTTGGGTGGCTCGGTCACGTATCTTGAACCGGAAGAGGCGGAGCGCTCGGATGCGACCAACCGTTCGGTGATCATGCGGCCGTGGAATCTTTGGCGCGCAAAGTTCTATCCGTCGCCCGCGCGTCCGTCCAACGCGGCGAAGAGCACGCGTGCACGCCGGACTCAACACGAAGGACACCAGACATGAACCAGCCATCACGCTTCCTGACGCTTGCAGCCTTCGCGTTTGCGGCGTTGTCCGTTTCGCCCTTCGCACACGCGCAGTCCGATGCCTACCCCAGCAAGCCGATCAAGCTGATTGTCCCCTTCCCGCCCGGCGGCGCGTCCGATCTCACGGCGCGCACGCTGGCGCAGAAGATGGGCGAGTCGATGAGGCAGTCGATCGTCGTGGAGAACCGCCCCGGCGCCAACGGCGCATTGGGCGCGGACATGGTGGCGAAGGCGACGGCGGATGGCTACACGATCCTGCTGTCGGACCGCGGCTCGTTCACCGTCAACCCGGCCCTCTATTCCAAGCTGCCCTACGATCCACTGAAGGACTTCAGCTACATCGGCGTCGCGACGGATGGTCCGTACGTGCTGGTGGTGAGTTCGTCGATCAACGTGAAGACGCTGGCGGAGCTGGCAGCGCTGTCGAAGGCGAAGCCGGGCACGCTGAACTATGCGAGCTACGGCATCGGCAGCATGCCGCAGCTGAATCTGGAGGCGCTCAATCGCAAGATGGGCATCGACCTCGTTCACGTGCCCTACAAGGGCGCGGGTCCGGCGGCACAGGCGGCGGTGGCGGGCGAAGTGCAGGTGACCATCGCCTCGGTGCCTGCGGTGCAGGGCTTCATTAAGGATGGCCGCCTGCGCGCGCTGGCGGTGGGCGCGGACAAGCGCTTCGCGGTGTTGCCGGATGTGCCGACGATGACGGAAGCCGGTGGCGGCGCGGATGTGTTGCTGCCCACCTACTTCGCGTTCGCAGCGCCCGCGGGCACACCAGCGCCGATCGTCGCAAAGCTCAACGCGGAGTTGAAGAAGGCGTTGGCCGACCCTGCGGTGATGGAACGCTTCACGGCGGCTGGGCTGATTCCGGTGGGAAGCTCGCCGGAGGCGATGACGGCATCGGTAAAGCAAGACGTCCCGCGGATGAGCGCGCTGGTGAAGGCTATCGGCATCAAGCCGGAGTAACGCGCGACTTACCCGGCGATGGTGGTCAGCCGCGCAGCGGAAAACAGCACGCCAAAGAGTTGGCAGAACACGACGACGCTGTTGTATTCATGCAGCGGCGTGCCGGAAGCGATCTCGTACTCCTGCGTGCCCGTGTTGGACTTGAGGCGCGCGACCTGGAGGAAACCCTGCTTCACGTGTTTGGTGTTCTCGGGCGCGGCATGTTTCGTCAGATAGATGTAGAGATCGGGGCCGGCAGTCACGCGGAAGTTGTCGATACGCAGCAACATGGAGTTGTCGGCGCGACGATAGACCATGACGTCGCCGGTGCCCTTGTGCAGCATGTCGTTGTCGCGGAATTTGCCCTGCGCGACCAGCGTCATGCCGGCCATCAGCTGCGCCTGCGCGATGGGGCCGGGCAGCAGCACGGCGGCCAGGCTACCGGCCACCGTGGACAGCCATTGCCGGCGCGTGATCGTGCCCAGGTTCACAGCGCGTACTCCGGCGCCATCGACGTGCGCAGCATGGCCTTGGCGCGGTGGCGCATCACGCCGAGGAAGTTGGACGTGATGCCCAGCTCCTTGCACACGTCATCGGAATCGAGCGACGAAAGCTCGGTCAGCACGAACGCGCTGGCAGTGCGGGCGGGCAGACGCGCCAGTTCACGCTCGAAGGTTTCCCAGAACCGGGTGCGTTCGAAGGCGGCGGCGGGGTCGACGTGCATGGAGGTTTGGACTTCGATCGCCGCGGCGCGGCTCGCTGGGTCGTCGCCGGCTTCCTCCATGGCGTCGAGGCTGGTGGGGGTGCGGGCACGTTCGCGGTAGGCGTCCATGATCTTGTGCTTCAGGATGCCCACCAGCCAGGTGCGCAGCGCGCTGCGGCCGGCGAACTCGGCGCTGCCGGAGAGCACGGACACCATCGTGTCCTGCACGACGTCCTGCGCGGCATCGCGGTCGCCCAGGCGGCGCGTGGCATAGGCGACGAGATAGCTGGAATGGCTGGCAAGTTCCTTGGCATCGATGGTGGCGCAGGTCATGGCGGGCTCCGGGTTCGAAAGGTGCCGTGAGGCAGTGAACGCATCGTGCCGGGCGCGGCGCCGCGCGAACATTCGGAGCGTTACGGTCGTGCCATCGTGGGCATTACCTAGGTCTGGGTGGTGGCTACGTACAAACCCGTAGTGTCCGGGGGCGCGGTTGCTGCTAGGGTGTCGTCCATGTCGTCGCGCAATGTCCTGTGGAATGTCGGGGTCGCCCTCGCCTGCATCGTGGCCTCCGAGGCAGTTGCGGCGTGGCTGCGGCTGTCGCACATCCCGCCGATCATCTGGTACGCATCCGGCGTGGGCCTGGCGGCGCTGCTGCTGCGCGGGCTGTCGGTGTTGCCCGGCATCATGGTGGCATCCTTCATCTGCGCACTGCTGGCGGAGGCATCCCCGGAACTGGCGGTGCTGTCGATGGTGGCCGGGGCGATGCAACTGGCCTTCGCGTGGTGGTTGCTGGTGCGGGTATTCAGGATCGATGTGGCGCTGGCGCACGTGCGCGATGTCGTGGTGTTCATCGCGGTGGGGTGCACGGTGATTCCGCTGCTCAATGCGGGGATCGGCTTGTTGCGCGATGTCTGGCGCGGCACGGCGGACGCGCCCGGTGAGTTGCTCCGCACGCAGGTCACCGCAATGGGCGAGTTCGTGGGCATCCTGCTGATCGCGCCGTTCATCCTCGCGGTGGCGGCGACCTGGCGGCAACGGCGGCCCGTGGCGCGGCATGTCGAATCCTTCGTGCTGCAGGCGACCAACGCGGTTGTTGCGCTGGTCGTGTTCGGCGGGATGATGGCATCGTCGATGAGCGCGGAGTCGTTGCCCTACGCGCTCTTCCCGTTGAGCTACTGGGCGGCGTTCCGGTTGGGCATGCGCGATACCGCATTGGCGCTGCTGGTGGCGGGCACCATTGCGGTGGGCTGCCATTCGCTGGGCGTGGGGCCGTTCGTAATGGCACATTCCACGCCGGCCAATGCGTTCGCGCACTACGCCAGCCTGTACCTGTTCCTGATCGTGCTGTCGACGACGTCGCTGCTGGCGGCCGTGACGCAGCACCAGCGCGAAGTGGCGGAGCATCGGGCACGTGCGCACCTGGACCAGCTGGCGCACGTGGCGCGCGTGGCGTCGATGGGCGAGATGGCCAGCGCCATTGCGCACGAGGTCAACCAGCCGCTGACGGCCATCGCCAACTATGCGTCGGCCAGCCTCCGCTTGATGCAGGCGGACAAGCTCTCGCGCGACGAAGCTATCGCGGTCATGCAGCAGCTGGCCGATGAAGCGGAGCGCGCGGGCGAGGTGGTGCGCAAGATGCGCGGCTTCGTGCGCGGCGAGGAAGGCCGGCCGGTACGGATCCCGGTGGGCGACCTGTTCGCCGATGTGTTGCGGCTGTCCGGCCCGGAGGCCCGCGCGAACAATGTGATGCTGGAGGCGGATGCCAGTACCGGCGGGCTTGCCGTGACGGCGGATGTGATCCAGTTACAGCAGGTGGTGCTGAACCTGGTGCGCAATGCGATCGAGGCCATCGTATTGGCCGATTCTTCGACGCGGCGCGTGACGCTGACCGCGATGCGCGCGGACAATGGCATGGTGGAGATCCGCGTGACCGATTCCGGCCCGGGTATTGCCGCCGGCGATCTCGACCGTGTGTTCACGCCGTTCCACACGACCAAGCCGGATGGCGTGGGTATCGGGCTGGCGCTGTCGCGGTCGATCGTGGAAACCTATGGAGGTCGGGTGTGGGCCAGTTCCGGCGCTGCCGGTGCCGTGTTCCACTTGACCATCCCCGCCGCTTGAAAGATGTGCCCATGACTGCTGCCGATCCTTTGGTCTATGTCATCGACGACGAAGCGCCGATCCGCGATTCGCTGGCGATGCTGTTGCGCTCCGTGGGGCTGGCGTCCACGTTGTTTCCCGATGCGCCTTCCTTCCTGGCCGCGGCACCGTGGCAGCAACACGCGTGCGTGATCGCCGATGTGCGGATGCCGGGCATGAGTGGCCTCGAGTTACAGGAAGCACTGCGCACGCGCGGGGCCGCACTGCCGATGATCATCGTCACCGGTCACGGCGATGTCGGCATGGCGGTGCGCGCGATGAAGAACGGCGCAGCGGACTTCATCGAGAAGCCGTTCAATGGGCAGGTATTGCTGGATGCGGTCCATCGCGCGCTGGCACTGGCGGCGGCACCGCCGGCCAATGCCTCATCCACAGCCGAGGGCGATCACGCCGAGCTGGAACGCCGGATCACCACGCTGTCCCCGCGCGAACGTGAGGTGATGACGCTGGTCGCGCAGGGTTTGCCGAACAAATCGGTGGCGACCAGGCTAGATCTGTCGACGCGCACGGTGGAAGTCCACCGCGCGAAGGTGATGGAGAAGATGGGCGCGCGGTCGCTCGCCGAGCTGGTGCGGATGAACATTGCCGCCGGTCTGCTGAACCCGTAACCCAAACAAAGGGGTCAGGGTCGAGATGTTTAATCGACCCTGACCCCTTTGTTAATTCGAGCCTGGCCCCTTTAGATGATTCGAGCCTGGCCCCTTTAAATGGCTTAGGCGCGGGCCTTGATTTCGCGCAGCACTTGCGCGCGGCGTTCCAGCCACCAGCCGTATTGGGCAGGCCACAGTTTCCAGCCGGCGTCGCCTTCCAGTTCGACTGCCGCGCGACCGGCCCAATGCGGGTCCACCAGCGCTTCGCGGCCCAGCGCGATCAGGTCTGCTTCGCCGCGCACAAGAACGCCTTCGGCTTGCGCCGCATCCAGTACCAGTCCCACGGCCATCGTCGCGATGCCGGCATCCGCCCGCACCCGTGCCGCGAATGGCACCATGTACCCAGGCTTCAGGTCGAATCGCGCGCCGACCAGTCCTCCCGACGAACAATCGATCACATCCACGCCCAGCGCCTTCAGCGACCGCGCCAGCGCCACCGTGTCCTCGATCGTCACGCCGCCCTCGATGCCATCAACGGACGACGTCCGGTAGAACAGCGGCTTGTCCGCTGGCCACACTTCGCGTACGGCTTTCGCGATCTCGAGGCCGAAGCGCATGCGCCCGGCAAGATCGCCGCCGTATTGATCGGTCCGCGAATTGGAAATCGGCGACATGAACGAACTGACGAGATACCCGTGCGCGCCGTGGATCTCGATCACATCAAGTCCCACCCTCAGCGCGCGCAGCGTCGCCGCGCGAAACGCATCGACGATCCGCTTGATCCCCGCGTGATCGAGCGCTGCAGGCACCAGCCAGCCCTCCATGTGCGGCACGGAGACCGGCCCGACGATGGGCCACGGCAGGTCGCCACGCGCCGCATCCGCAGCACCCACCGCACCATTGCCGAACCAAGGCCTTTGCATGCTGGCCTTGCGCCCCGCGTGACCCAGTTGCATGCCGGCGGCCGCACCCATCGACTTCACAAATGCGACCGAACGCTGCAACGGCGCAATGTGCGCATCGGACCACAACCCGAGATCGCCGTGAGTGATGCGGCATTCCGCCAGCACAGCCGACGCCTCGGTTAACACGAGTACGAAGCCGCCAAACGCGAACTGAGCAAGAAGCGCGAAGAGACACTCCAGCGCCAACCAGTCGAAGTCCG
>JANNNM010000574.1:0-5053 GCA_031398535.1 Betaproteobacteria bacterium
GGGACTTCATCCTCGTCAACAAGTTCATCTACGGCCTGCGCTTGCCGATCGTAGAGACCAAGATCGTGCCGATGGGGAATCCCGAGCGCGGAGACGTGGTGGTGTTCCGCTATCCGGTCAACCCGACGCAGGATTTCATCAAGCGCGTCGTGGGCGTGGGCGGGGATATCGTCACCTACAAGGACAAGAAGCTCACGGTGAACGGCGTGCCGCTGCCCGAAAAAGCCGATGGCACCTACAGCTACCTCGAAAACCTGCGCTTCGAGACGCTGCAGAAGTCGATCGAGACCGCCACCGCATCCGACGGTCCGCATGCCTATGCCGTGGGCGTCAACCCGCAGGCCGCACCCGTCTATCCCCAGAACGTGCGGCCGTTTCCGGGGCGCGAGAATTGCGACTACAATGAACAGGGCTTCACCTGCAAGGTTCCCTCAGGACATTACTTCATGATGGGTGACAATCGCGACAACAGCGATGACAGCCGGTACTGGGGCTTCGTCCCGGACGATCACATCCGGGGCAAGGCCTTCTTCATCTGGTTCAATTGGGACGATATCTCGAATCTTGCGTTCAAACGGGTCGGCAGCGGCATCCGTTGAACCCAGGGAAGGACGCAACCATGCATACCCCCAAGCGGCAGCGCGGCGTGTCGTTGATCGGATTCCTCTTCGTCGCGGTGGTTGTCGTCAGCGTTGCGCTGCTGGCCTTCAGGATGATGCCCGCCTACATCGAGTACTTCACGATCCAGAAGGCCCTCGAAGGCGCGCTGGCCGATTCGAATGACCTCACGGTCGCCTCGATCCGCAGGGCCATGGACCGCCGCCTGTCGGCGGACTATGCGGACGCCATCACCGCCAAGGACGTCGAGGTGACGAAGAGCGGCAACGTGATCACGGCCGCCGTCAGTTGGGAAAAGAAGCTGCCGGTGATCAGGAATGTCAGCATCCTGCTCGAATTCGACGCGTCAGCGTCGCGCTAGCTGCCACGGATGTCCGCGGCCGCGGCCTTCGGCCGGCAACTGCGCTATACGTTCCGGGACCCTGCGCTGTTGCGGCAGGCTCTCACCCACCGCAGCCATTCTGCCGTCCACAACGAGCGCCTTGAATTCATCGGTGACGCCGTCCTCAACTGCGTGATCGGCATGGCGCTCTATGCGCGGTTCCCGGCATTGCCTGAAGGCGATCTCTCGCGCCTGCGCGCGGCGCTGGTCCGCCAGGAGGCACTGGCGCGCGTCGCCGAGCGCCTCGCGATCGGCGACGCCATCGAACTGGGCGAAGGGGAGCAACGCAGCGGCGGCGCCAGGCGGCCGTCGATCATGGCGGACGCCCTCGAGGCCGTGTTCGGCGCCGTGATGCTCGACGGCGGTTTCGAGGCCGCGCGCGGCGTGATCGTCGATGCGTACGGCGACGTGCTGGCCGACGCCGATCCGCTGGTGCTGGGCAAGGACGCGAAGACGCGGCTGCAGGAGTGGTTGCAGGCGCGCCGGATGCCGGTGCCGGAGTACGCGGTGATCGCCACGACGGGCGAGGCCCACCTGCAGCACTTCAGCGTGGAATGCCGGATTGCAGCACTTGAGCTCGTGACCACGGGCGCAGGCGCATCGCGCCGCGTCGCGGAACAGGTGGCGGCCGAGGCCGCCTTCCTGCAGGTCACGAGAGAGGCCGGACATGACCACTGACACTGTTGCGCCGCCGGACTTTCGCTGCGGTCATGCCGCGATCGTGGGCCGTCCCAGCGTCGGCAAGTCCACGCTGCTCAATGCGCTCGTCGGCGAGAAGATCAGCATCACGTCGAAGAAGCCCCAGACGACGCGTCACCGCATCATCGGCATCGCCACCAGTGCCACGGCGCAATGCATCTACGTCGACACGCCGGGCTTTCAGACGCGGCATCGCTCGCGCCTCAACGACCGGCTGAACAAGACCGTGCGCGAAAGCCTGTCCGGCGTGGATGTGGCCGTGCTGGTCCTCGATGCCACGCGGATCGTGGCGGCCGACCGCGAGGTAGCGGCCCTGTTGCCTGCCGACATGCCCGTGATTGCTGCGGTCAACAAAGTGGACCTGTTGTCCGACAAGGGCGCGCTGTTGCCGCGGATGGGCGAGATCGCGCAGATGCGTGCGTTCGCCGCCATCGTGCCGATCTCGGCGGAGAAGGGCACGCAACTGCGTGAACTGCAGGCGGAGATCGATGCGCGGCTGCCGCTGTCGACGCCGCTGTATCCCGCCGACGAATTCACCGACCGCGACGAGCGTTTCCTGGCCTCCGAGCTGATCCGCGAGAAGATCTTCCGGCTGCTGGGCGAGGAAATCCCCTACGCCACGACGGTGGGCATCGACAGCTTCACGCTCGACGGCACGATGCGCCGGATCCGCGCGACGGTGTATGTCGATCACGCCAGCCAGCGGGCCATCGTGCTGGGCGAAGGCGGGATGCGGATGAAGGAAATCGCCACCGCCGCGCGCAAGGACATGGAGCGGCTCTTCGATGGCAAGGTCTTCCTCGAAGTGTGGGTCAAGGTGAAGCGCGGCTGGGCCGACACCGACGCGTCGCTGTCGCGTTTCGGCTACTGACGCCGGTCCTCCATGGCCACGCGGGTGCAGGCGCAGCGGCACGACGACGAACCCGCGTTCGTGCTGCACGCGTATCCGTACCGCGAGACGTCGCTGATCGTCGAGGCCTTCACGCAGCGGCACGGCCGCGTGCCGATGGTGGCGCGCGGTGCCAAGCGGCCGCGGTCCGAACTGCGCGGCCTGCTGCAGGCGTTTCAGTTGCTGACGCTGTCCTGGGCCGGCGCCGGCGAAATGAAGACGCTGATGAAGGCCGACTGGCGTGGCGGCATGCCGCTGCCGCGCGGGTCGTCACTGCTGTGCGGCTTCTACCTCAACGAGCTGCTGCTGAAGCTGCTGCCGCGCGAGGACGCGCATGGCAAGCTCTTTGCCGAATACGAGCAGACGCTGCGCACGCTCGCCGGCGAAACGGGGCCTGCCGGCCAGGCCGCGCTGCTGCGGCGTTTCGAGTTGCGGCTGCTGGCGGAGCTTGGCTACGCCTTGCCGCTGGCGCACGATGCCGACTCCGGCGCCGCGGTCGAGGTGGCCGGGATGTACCATTACGCGCCGGAACGGGGGCCGCGGCTGGCCACGCGTCATGAGGCCCGCGAGCCGGATGCACGGTCGCGCCTCGTGCGCGGCGCCACGCTGATCGCGCTGGCCACCGAGGATTTCTCCGATCCGGACAGCGCGCTCGAAGCCAAGCGCCTGATGCGCGAAGTGCTGGATCATTACCTCGACACGCGGCACATCTTCAGCCGCCGCGTGGTGCGCGACCTGCAGGCCATGGATGGGGAAGGACACGACTCTTGATCGAACTGGGCGTCAACATCGACCACGTCGCCACCGTGCGGCAAGCACGGCGCACCTACGAGCCCGACCCCGTGTGGGCCGCGGCCGAAGCCCACCTGGGCGGCGCCGACGGCATCACCGTGCATCTGCGCGAGGATCGCCGCCACATCCATGACGACGACGTGCGGCGCCTGCGCGAACTCGTCCACATCAAGCTCAACCTCGAGATGGCCGCCACGCCCGAGATGCTGAAGATTGCCTGCCACCTGAAGCCCGAGATGGCGATGCTGGTGCCGGAAGGGCGCCACGAGATCACGACCGAGGGCGGTCTCGACGTCGTCGCGCAGGAGGGTCCGCTGAAGGCCGCGGTCGCGCAGCTCGCCGATGCCGGCATCGTGTCGTCGGTGTTCATCGATGCCGACGTCCGGCAGATCGAGGCCGCGCACCGGATCGGCGCGCGTGTCTGCGAGGTGCACACGGGGCCTTATGCCCACGCGTTCCACGCGAAGGGCCGCGATCCTGAAAGCGCAGCGGTCGTTGCCGAGCTGCAGAAGATCCGTGCCGCCGGCGAGGCGATTCGCGCGCTGTCCATGCGCTTCAATGCCGGCCATGCGCTCAACTATTTCAACGTGCAGCCCGTGGCCGCCTTGCCCGGCGTGCGCGAGCTGCACATCGGCCATGCGATCGTGTCCCGCGCCATTTTCGTCGGCATGCGCGAAGCGGTGCGGCAGATGAAGGCGCTGCTGCGCGAAGCGGCGGGGCGCCCATGAGCCCAGTTGTGATGCCGCGCGGTCCGGTCGTGCTGGATGTTGCCGGACTTGTACTCGATGACGCCGACCGCGCACGCCTCATGCATCCGCTGACGGGCGGCGTGATCCTCTTCTCCCGCAATTTCAGCGATGTCGCGCAGCTGAAGGCGCTCACGGCGTCGATCCGCGAATTGCGGTCGCCGGCATTGCTGATCTCGGTCGATCACGAAGGCGGCCGCGTGCAACGCTTCCGCGCCGGCTTCACGGCCATCCCGGCGATGCGCACGCTGGGTTTGCTCTGGGACCGCGATGTGGCGGCCGCTTCGGCCGAGGCCGAACACCTCGGTGAAGTCCTGGCCACCGAATTGCGCGCGCATGGGGTGGACTTCAGCTTCACGCCCGTGCTCGATCTCGACTTCGGCGGAAGCAGCGTCATCGGCGACCGCGCGTTCCACAGCAACCCCAACGCGGTGGCGCACCTGGCCGCCGCGCTCTGCCGCGGCATGCGCCGCGGCGGCTGCGCGGCCGTGGGCAAGCACTTTCCGGGGCACGGCTTTGTTGCCGGTGATTCGCACCATGAAGTGCCGGTCGACGAGCGCTCGATGGCCGAGATTGCGGCCGACGACCTCATTCCGTTCGGCGTGCTGGTCGCGCAGGGCATGGAAGCGGTGATGCCGGCGCACGTGATCTATCCTGCCGTCGATGCGCTGCCTGCCGGCTTCTCGCGCATCTGGCTGCAGGAGGTGCTGCGCCAGCGGCTTCACTTCGACGGCATCATCTTTTCCGACGACCTCGGGATGGCCGGTGCCCATACGGCGGGCGACATCGTCGCACGCGCCGATGCGGCGCTGGCAGCGGGGTGCGACATGGTGCTGACCTGCAACGACCATCCGGCGGCGGATGACCTGCTGGCACGCTGGAAGCCGGCGGCGCAAGCGGATCTCGCGCGCCGCGCCGAGCGCATGG
>JANNNM010000717.1:0-2634 GCA_031398535.1 Betaproteobacteria bacterium
TCCACAAGCACGGCGGCGACCTCGAAGGGTCCACCGTCGAAGCGGTCGACCCCGGCGGACTGCAATGGCGCGTGCTGACGCCCGAACGCGCGATCGGCTGCGTCGTCTATCCCGCCACCGAGGTCGTGGCGCCGGGCGTGATCCGCCACGTATACGGCAACCGCTTCCCGCTCGGCGAACCTGCCGGCGGCACGTCGCCGCGCGTCGAGGCGCTGGCGCGCATGTTCGAGGGCGGTGGCCTCGAGGCGCCGATCCGCGACAACATCCGCGACGAGATCTGGCTGAAGCTCTGGGGCAATCTCTGCTTCAATCCGATCAGCGCGCTGACGCACGCGACGCTCGACATCATTGCCGGTGACCCCGGCACGCGTGCCGTGGCGCGCGCGATGATGCAGGAAGCACAGGCCATCGGCGAGCGGCTGGGCGTGCATTTCCGCGTCGATGTCGAGCGCCGCATCGACGGCGCCGGCGCGGTCGGCGCGCACAAGACGTCGATGCTGCAAGACCTCGAACTCGGCCGACCGATGGAGATCGATCCCCTCGTGACGGTCGTGCAGGAGCTCGGACGCCGCACCAACCTGCCCACGCCCACGCTCGATGTCGTGCTGGCGCTGATCCATCAACGCGCCCGGATGGCGCAACAGGCGCGAACAGCATGATCATCGCGGAAACCGACGTGCAACCGTTGCCAGGAGCCGATCCCATGTCGACGATATCGCTTGCCGCGGCGCCCTCGTTCTCGGTGCGCCCGCTCAACACCAACATGAGCTTCCGCGACCAGGCCTATGTCGTGCTGAAGCAGGCCATCGCCAACGCCGACGTCTACGACCAGCACGAGGAGATCCGCCTTGACGAGCGCGAGTTGTCCTCCGCGCTGGGGGTGAGCCGCACGCCGATCCGCGAGGCGATGACGCTGCTGGAGCAGGAAGGCTTCCTGCGCACCCTCCCGCGCCGCGGCATCTTCATCGTGCGCAAGACCAAGCGCGACATCATCGAGATGATCGAGATGTGGGCGGCGCTCGAAAGCATGTCCGCGCGCCTCGCCACGCTGCACGCCTCCGATGCCGACATCGCATCGCTGCGGCACATGTTCGACAGCTTCGCCGACACCACGCCGACCGCGCATCTCGAGGAATACTCGGAGACAAACCTCGCGTTCCACCAGGCCATCTTCAAGCTGGGCGGATCGAAGCTGATGACGGACACTGTGCAGAACCTGCTGATCCACGTCCGCGCGATCCGCAAGATGACCATCTCGAAGGACGATCGCGCCAGCCGCTCCATCGTCGACCACATGAACATCATCGACGCGCTGGAAAAGCGCGACACCGACCTGGCCGAGCGGCTGACGCGGCAGCACACGCTCGACCTTGCGGCGTTCGTCGACAAGTACTGCGACTTCCTCACGTGACGAAAATGGCCGACGTTCCCGCCAAAGTCGTCGATGTTTCGGGCCTGCGCCGCCAGCGTGGCGGCCGCGGTCGTCCGAAGGGCCGCACCGTCGATCCGCAGGCACTGGCGGAGGTCCGCGACCTGCTGGGCGACAGTCCGCGGCGGCACGACCTGCTGATCGAATTCCTGCACCGGATCCAGGACCATTACCGTTGTATCGGCACCGCGCACATGACGGCGCTGGCCGCCGAGCTGAAGCTTGCCACCACCGAGGTGTATGAGGTGGCGACGTTCTATCACCACTTCGACGTGCTGCGCGACGGCGAAGCGCCACCGCCCGCCGTCACCGTACGTGTCTGCGACACCTATTCGTGCGCGATGGCCGGTGGCCACGAGTTGCTGGCGCAGTTGCAGCGGGACGTCGGCCCGGACGTGCGCGTGATCCCGGCCCCGTGCATCGGCCGCAGCGACCATGCGCCCGCCGCTGTCGTCGGCACGCGCACGGTCGACCATGCCACGGCCGACCGGATTCACGCGGCCCTGGCTGATGGCGACGTACGCGCCGCGCCTTTGGCGGCGCTGCGCCTCGCCGAGTATCGTGCTGCGGGCGGTTACGCCACGCTGCGCCAGTGCATCGCTGGCGACCGCGATGTCGAGTCGGTGCTGCAGATGATGGAGCACTCCGGCTTGCGCGGCCTGGGCGGCGCCGGCTTTCCGTCGGGTCGCAAGTGGCGCATCGTGCGCGCCGAACCGGCGCCGCGCCTGATGGCGATCAACATTGACGAAGGCGAGCCCGGCACGTTCAAGGACCGGCACTATCTCGAGCGCGACCCGCACCGGTTCCTGGAAGGCATGCTGATCGCCGCCTGGGCGGTGGGCATCGACACCATCTACATCTACCTGCGCGACGAGTATGCGGCATGCCGCGAACTGCTGGCGCAGGAACTCGCCGCGTTGCAGGCCGACCCGCCGGTGCCGCTGCCCGTGATCGAGCTGCGGCGCGGCGCAGGGGCGTACATCTGCGGCGAAGAGTCGGCGATGATCGAGTCGATCGAAGGCAAGCGCGGCATGCCGCGGCTGCGTCCGCCCTACGTGGCGCAAGTCGGTCTCTTCGGACGGCCCACGCTCGAGCACAACATGGAGACGCTGTACTTCGTCCGCGACATCCTGGAAAAGGGCGCGCAGTGGTTCGCCACAGCGCGGCCTTGTTGTTCTCGTCCCGGGCCAGGTAGGACACGACGA
>JANNNM010000735.1:0-2084 GCA_031398535.1 Betaproteobacteria bacterium
AGCGTGCAGATCGAATGCGTGATGCGTTCGAGCGCATCGGAAATGCAATGCGTGTAGTCGTACAGCGGATAGATGCACCACGCGTCGCCGGTGCGGTGATGCCGCGCATGGCGGATGCGGTAGATGGCCGGGTCGCGCAGGTTCATGTTGGCGGACGCCATATCGATCTTCAGGCGCAGCACGTGCGTGCCATCCGGAAACTCGCCGGCCTTCATCCGGCGCAGCAGGTCGAGGTTCTCGGCCACCGACCGGTGACGATAGGGGCCATCGCGCCCGGGCTGCGTCAGCGTGCCGCGCGTGGCGCGCATTTCGTCCGGCGACTGGCTGTCGACGTAGGCCAGGCCCTGCTCAACGAACCACTCGGCAAAGCGGTAGAGAGCGGCATAGTAGTCCGACGCATGGTAGCGGTGGCCACCCCAGTCGTAGCCCAGCCAGCGCACCGCGTCGGCGATCGAATCCTCGAACTCGACGTCCTCCTTCAGCGGATTGGTGTCGTCGTAGCGCAGGTGGCAGGTGCCCGCGTTCTCGGCGGCCAGCCCGAAGTTGAGGATGATCGACTTGGCGTGCCCGAAATGCAGGTAGCCGTTGGGCTCGGGCGGAAAGCGCGTGACGACGCGCCCGTCATACTTGCCGGATTTGTGATCATCACTGATGATCGTGCGCAGGAAGTTCGCCGCCGGTGCGGAGGGTGCCGCGGACGCGTGGACGTTCTTGCCCGCTCCCGCCGTCGGTGCATTCGTCACTTGATGCAGCGCAACACTCATCGTGTTTTGTTCATGAACAATTGTCATCGAAGAGCCATTCTAACCGGCACCGGGATGCCCGTCATCGGCGCACTTCGCCGCGCCCTCTGGGAACACCCCGGAATCCCGCGTCTGGCAAGGCTTCGCGGGCGGGCGATGGATCCTCCGCGCGGACGTTTTCCACAAATCCTGTGGATAGAAGTGTGCATATCTTGTAAATTTGTTCGCTAAGTAGCGCCCCGGCACGGAAAAAGGTTGCGATGCTCAAAATCACGCCTCCTTTTAGTCCAACGATTTCAGGCCCTTGCGGGTTGTCGCCTAGGCAGCAAACGGCCAAAAATCCGACCCCGGAATCGCGAAGATGACGCCGCCATGACAATCCGTCAGGTTTGATCTGTCCTGGACAAAAGCCATGTTGCGCCGCCATTGTCGACCCTATTTCTGCTCGCTCGCCATGACCACTGTCCGATCGACCGATGCCCACTGAACCTTCCACCGGCTCCCAGGCCGTGCTGCCGGTGTCCCTGCTCGTGTCGTCCGCGCGGTTGCTGATCGAGCGGCACCTGGGTCTCGTGTGGGTCAGTGGCGAGATCTCCAACTTCATGCGGGCCGCGTCGGGCCACTGCTACTTCAACCTGAAGGATGCGCAGGCGCAGGTGCGCTGCGTGATGTTCCGGCAGAAGGCGCAGCACGTCGGCTTCCCCCTGCGCGATGGCCTGGCCGTCGAGGTGCGCGCCACGCCCTCCATCTATGAGGCGCGCGGCGAATTCCAGTTGAACGCCGACACCATCCGGCTGGCGGGCGTGGGCGCGCTCTATGAGCAGTTAGAGCGGCTGAAGGCCAGACTGGAAGCGGCGGGCTGGTTTGCGGCGGAGCGCAAGCGGCCGCTGCCCGCGTGGCCCCGTACGGTGGGCATCATCACGTCGCCACGCGCCGCCGCGCTGCGCGACATCCTGACCACGCTCTCGCGCCGCTGGCCGCGCCTGCGCGTGATCCTGTATCCGACCATGGTGCAAGGCACCGGCGCCGCCGCCGAGATTGCAGCCGCTATCGCCACCGCCAATGCGCGCGCCGAAGTCGATGTGCTGATCGTGGCCCGCGGGGGTGGATCGATCGAGGACCTGTGGTCGTTCAACGAGGAAGTGGTTGCCCGGGCGCTGTTGGACTCGCGATTGCCGACGATCTCGGGCGTGGGCCACGAAACCGATTTCACGATCAGCGACTTCGTGGCCGACGTCCGCGCCCCCACCCCCACGGCGGCCGCGACGCTGGTGGTACCGGACCGGGCGGCCGTAGCGGCCCGGGTTGCCGCACTGGCAGCACGGCTGGCGCGGGCGATGC
>JANNNM010000755.1:0-2051 GCA_031398535.1 Betaproteobacteria bacterium
AGGACTGGAACATCATCGCCGTGGCGCGCTCTTCTGGCGGCAGGTGCGTGATGTCGACGCCATCCACACGGATCGTGCCGGCGCTGGGCGTCACGAAGCCGGCGATGGCGCGCAGCAGCGACGTCTTGCCGCAGCCGGAGCTGCCGAGCAGCGCGATCATCTCGCCGCGCGCCACGCTCAAGCTGACGCGGTCGAGCACCGTGGTGGCGCCATAGGCCACGGACAGGCTTTCAATCGACAGGTAGGGGGTCATCGGCTCGAACGGGATGCGGCGCCGGGTGTTGCGCGCCGGGAATGCCCGCAGTGTGACCCCGAATTGTGACAGCCGTCATGCTGCGCCGCGGCATTGCGCCGTGGCGGATGGGCGTGCTACGCGTGCGCGATCGCTGCCCGGGCCGTGTACAGGTGATGCAGCGTGATCTTGCGGACCTCAGCCTTGCTCGACTCGATGTGGGACCGCAGCAGCCGGTTGGCCTCGTCGGCGCGCCGGCGCATCACCGCGCGGAGGATCTGCGCATGTTCGTCGTAGGTCTTGGCGATCCGATGCTGCTGCGTGAAGTCAAGTCGCCGGATGATCCGGATGCGTTCCGTGACATCCCGGTGACAGCGCGTGACCTCCGGATTGCCCGCTGCTTGCACCAGCGCGGTATGAAACCCCTCGTCCAGTTCCGACACGGCCTTGGGTACCGTCAGTCGCTCGCCTTCCGGCACCAGCCAGATGGCTTTAAGCGTCTCGAGGCCCGGCCGCTCGGGCAGGTCGCACAGCCGCACGACCGAGGCCTCCTCGAGGATCAGCCGCAGGTCGTAGAAATTCTCGAATTGCGCAAAGTCGAAGGGGCGCACACTCCAGCCTACGCGCAGGTGCACCTGCAGGTAGCCTTCCCGCTCCAGCCGGTATAGCGCGTCGCGCACCGGCGTGCGGCTCATGTTGAGGCGCGCGGCCATGTCGGTTTCGGTGAACCGGTCGCCGGGCAGCAACTCGAAGTCGAAGATGCTGCGCTTGATCGCCTCGTAGGCCGTATGCGACAGCAACGGCTCGGGCGCAGCCGCAGCGGCCGTACCTGGGGCGACCTTGCTCATGGCGTCGGTGCCGGCGGTGGAATCAGGCTGACGTGCGCGGAAACGACGCGCCAGCCCTCGGGCATCCGCACCCACGTCTGGCTCTGCCGGCCGAGGCGCGCATCGCCCGCCCGCGTGAACTCGATGTTGGCGGTGGCCATGTCGTGGCCGAATGTCGTGATCACCGTGCGCGTGACCGTCCGCGCAAGGTTGGCCGCGGAGCGCGCGCCGCGAAAGGCGGCGATCTGGTCGTGACCGTACAGGCATTCGGTGGCGCCGTACCGCAGGACATGGCTGCTGTCCCAGAACAGTTCGTCCAGTACCGCCACGTCGTTGCCCACCAGTGCGGCTTCGTAGCGGTCGAACGCGGCGCGCACTTCGGCGACGGTCTCGGGTTGGTTGATTTCCAGGGTCATGGTGTCATGCGTGCAGCTGCGGCCATGGCGATACCGCCACCTGTTGAACGGCCAGCGCCGCCGCCACCCGGAAGCATAGGTCCTCCCGCCACGGTGCAGCAACGATCTGCACGCCCAGCGGCAGCCCGGATGCCTGGACGATCGGCGCCGCGACCACGGGCAGGCCGATGCAGGACAGCGGTTGCGTGAGAAGGCCCATGCTCGGCCGCAACGGCAGCCGCTGGCCGCCGACCTCCAGCCATTCGGTGCCGAGCGGCGTGGCGGCGCATGGTGTGGAAGCGGTGATCAGCACGTCGACATCGGCGAACAACGCCCGCACCTGCGCCTGGTACCACCCACGCACACGCTGCGCCTGCAGATACCACGCCGCGGGCAGCAACGCGCCGGCCAGGAAGCGGTCGCGCGAATGCGGCTCCATCGATTCGCGCCGCGCGCGCAGGCTGGGCAGGTGCAGTGCCCCGCCCTCGCTGCCGGTGATCAGGAAGGCGGCGGCACGGCCCATCGCCACCGCCGGCAATTCCACGGTGCGGGTGACGCCGAGCGCGGAGCAAGTGCGATCCACCGTGGCGCGCGCGG
>JANNNM010000768.1:0-1688 GCA_031398535.1 Betaproteobacteria bacterium
CTTCGCGGCAAACTGGGTGCTGAAGAAGCTGCTATCGCGCATTGCCTATCGTTACGACGTCAAACTCTAGAACCCATGCCGATCACCAAGCCCACCAATCTCCTGGTCCTGATGTCCGATGAGCACAACCCGAAGTTTCTCGGGGTGGCCGGACACCCGTTCATCGCCACGCCCAACCTCGACGCGCTGGCCCAGCGCGGCACGCGCTTCACGTCGGCGTACACCTCCTGCCCAATCTGCGTGCCGGCGCGGGCGTCGTTTGCGCTCGGCCGCTACAACCACGACATCGGGTTCTGGGACAACGCCGATGCCTACGATGGCAAGCTGCCCAGCTGGCATCACCTGGTGCGCACCGCGGGACATCGCGTCGTATCCATCGGCAAACTGCATTTCCGCGGGCACCCCGGCGACGACCACGGGTTCTCGGAGGAAATCCTGCCGATGCACATCATCGACGGCATCGGCGATGCGAAGGGACTCGTCCGCGACAACATCCCGAAGCGCAAGGGCGGCGACAAGATGGCGAAGCTGGCCGGCCCGGGCGAGTCGACCTACACGCACTATGATCGCGACATCGCGGCGCGCGCGCAGGTGTGGCTGCACGAAGAAGCGCCGCGCTGGAACGACAAGCCCTGGGTGCTGTTCGTGTCGTTCGTCGCGCCGCATTTTCCGCTGACGGCGCCGCCCGAATGGTTCTACCGGTACTGGCAGCAGGACCTGCCGATGCCGAAGCGCTACGGCAAGGACGAGCGCCCGCATCATCCCTATCTCGACGACTACGCGCATACCGTCGACTACGACACGCATTTCAAGACGCCGGCCGACGTCAGGCGCGCCATTGCCGGGTACTCGGGCCTCGTCAGCGCGCTCGACGAGAACATCGGCCACGTGCTGCAGGCGCTGCACGCCGCCGGCCTCGCCGGCAATACACGGGTGCTCTACACCAGTGATCATGGCGACAACCTCGGCGCGCGCGGGCTCTGGGGCAAGTCGACGCTCTACGAGGAGAGCGCGGGCGTGCCGCTGATCATGGCGGGCCCGGACATTCCTTCGGGGCGCGTGATCGACACGCCGATCACCCACATCGACGTGGCGCCGACGATCCTGGCGGCCGTCGGCGTGGACGGCGGCGACGCTGCGAAGGCATGGCCCGGCGCATCGTTGTTTGCGGTGGCCGAGGGCGAACATCCGGCGCGGCCCGTGCTGTCCGAGTATCACGCCATCGGTTCCGTGGCCGGCGCCTTCATGCTGCGCTTCGACCACTGGAAGTACTGCCATTACGTGGCCTACGCGCCGCAGCTCTTCGACCTTGCCGCGGACCCGGAAGAGTTGCAGGATCTCGCGGGCGACCCGCAGTATGCGGCCGTGCTGGCCGACGGCGAGCGCCGGTTGCGCGAAGTGCTCGACCCGGAGGCCGTCGATGCGCGCGCCAAGGCCCGGCAGGCTTCGTTGCTGGCAAGCCTCGGCGGACGCGAGGCCGCGCTGGCGCGCGGGGACCTCGGCTTCAGCCCGGCACCCGGCACCAAGCCGGCGTTTGATTGATTGGCATCCGGAACACTTCAACCTGAAGGAGCAACGTCCATGGGATTACGCGTGATCACTCTGCAAGCGGTGTTCGCGGTGCTGTTGACGATGCTGGCGTGGCCCGCCGCGGCCCAGTATCCCAACAAGCCGGTCAAGCTCATCGT
>JANNNM010000822.1:0-5384 GCA_031398535.1 Betaproteobacteria bacterium
CCTCACCCGACCGGGCTACGCCATCGAGTACGACTACTTCGATCCGCGGGGCCTGAAGGCCACGCTGGAAACGAAGAGCCTCGCCGGCCTCTGGTTCGCCGGCCAGATCAACGGCACCACGGGTTACGAGGAGGCCGCCGCGCAGGGGCTCATCGCCGGCATCAACGCCGGCTTGGCGGCGCGGCGCGCCGACGCCGGCCTGTCGGCGGCCGGCCCCTCCGTCGGCGGAGAAGAGAGCTGGTCCCCCCGCCGCGACGAGGCCTATCTCGGCGTGCTGGTGGACGACCTCGTCACCCGCGGCGTGTCCGAGCCCTACCGCATGTTCACGTCGCGCGCCGAGTACCGGCTGCAGCTGCGCGAAGACAACGCGGACCTCCGGCTCACGGAACACGGCCGCCGGTTGGGCGTGGTCGACGACACCCGCTGGAACGCATTCACGGGCAAGCGCGATGCCGTCACGGCGGAACTCGGGCGGCTGCACGACACCCGCATCGCGCCGTCGACAGTCCCCGCGGACGACGCACTTCGCGTGTTCGGGCAAGGCTTGGAGCGAGAGTATGTGCTCGCTGACTTGCTGCGCCGCCCCAACGTCACCTATGCGTCGCTGCACTCGCTTGCCGTCAGCGGCGCGGCGGTGGACGACCCCGCCGTGGCGGAGCAGGTGGAAGTCACGATCAAGTACGCGGGTTACATCGAGCGCCAGCACGACGAAATCGCGCGCCACCTGGCGCAGGAAGTCACCCGCATTCCGGCGGACCTCGACTATGCCGACGTCCGCGGGCTGTCGACGGAAGCCCGGCAGAAGCTGGCCGCCGGGCGCCCGGAAACCATCGGCCAGGCTGCGCGCATTTCCGGCATGACACCCGCGGCCATCTCGCTGCTGCTCGTCCACCTGAAACGCCGCGCGCTGGGCGGCACCCCCAGTGAAAGGATTTCCGCATGACGCACGAAGGCACAGCCCTCCCGCAACGAACGCGCCTCCGTGTGCTTGCGCTGCTCTTCGCGGTCGTCGCCGGCGGTTGCGCCACGCCGGCCTCCGGTCCGATGCCGCCCGTGGCGCCGGTCAAGCGCGTCGGCATCGTGTCGCTGATCGGCGATCGGGTGCAATGGAGCTATTTCGGCGCCGCGTTCTTCGACAATCGCGCGGCCTCGATCGTCACCGACGACTGGGGACTCGATGCCGCGGCCGTCGCCGCCGCGCAGCGCGGGTTGCCGGCGGGCATCACGTCGGTCGCGCTCACGCCCACGCGGCGATTGCGCGTCGCCGTCAATCAACCGCTGACGCTCGAAGGCTGGTACGGCACGGGCAATGCGGGCATCGTCATGCCGGCGTTGGCGCCGGTCATCGCCGGGCAGGATCTCGATGTCGTGATCGTGTTGCGTCGCGCCTCCGGCGACGACGACACGGCCACTGCCACGCGGGTCAATGGGGTGGGCGTTTCGTCACGCGCCGATGCGCCGGGGCAGGCCACGACGTACCTGTGGGTGGTCGCGTTCGCATATGACCTGCGCGCGCAGCGCGGCATCAGCGAAGTGGCCATTCGCGCGGGTGGTCCTGCGCCGGGCGGACGCACGTTGCCGCTGCAGGCACTGCCGTCTGATCTCACCGCTGCATTGCAGGCGCATCGTGCGCCTCTGCGCGACGCCTTCGTCGGCATGTTCGACGAGTTTCTGCCGGCCGCCGTCAAGCAGCTCGGCCTGCAATGACGAACACGTTGTCGGCAGCGCCGCGTGTCGCGCCCGCGGGTGATCCGCTGGCCGCCGGCGCAGCTGCGCTCGGCGTGCCCCTCGATGCCACGCAACTCGCGCAACTCGAGACCTTCGTGGCGTTGCTCGCCAAGTGGAACAAGACCTACAACCTGACCGCGATCCGCGACACGCCGCGGATGGTCACGCACCATCTGCTCGATGCGCTGGCGGTGTTGCCGCACCTGCCGATGCGCAGCGGTCAACGCGTGCTCGACGTCGGGTCGGGCGGCGGCATCCCCGGCATTCCATTGGCCATTGCGCGCCCTGACTGGCATGTGGTCACCGTCGACAGCAATCACAAGAAAGTCGCGTTCATGACGCAGGCCGCCATCGAGCTGAAGCTTGCCAACGTGGAAGCGCATGCGGTGCGCGTGGAGGACCTGGTGCCCGCCGCGCCCTTCGACATCGTGATCTCGCGCGCCTTCTCCGATCTCGCCACGTTTGCATCCACCTCGGCGCGGCATCTCGCGCCCGCTGGCGTGCTGGCGGCGATGAAGGGCGTGCATCCGGATGAAGAATTGAACGACGTGCCCGATGATCTTGCGGTGGTCGGCAAGCCCGCGCTGACCGTCCCCGGCCTCGACGCGGCACGCCACCTGATCCTGATGCGCCACCGCGCCGCCGGGGCCGGCGCATGACGCGCATCATCGCCGTCGCCAATCAAAAAGGCGGCGTGGGCAAGACCACGACGTCGGTCAATCTCGCCGCCAGCCTTGTCGCGATGAAACGCCGTGTGCTGCTCGTCGACCTCGATCCGCAGGGCAATGCGACGACCGGCTCCGGCTTCGACCGGCGCACGCTGGAAGCCACCGTGTACCAGGTGCTGCTGGGCGAGCGCAACATCGCCGATGTGCGCATCACCTCGCCCACCGGCGGCTACGACCTCGTGCCCGCCAACCGCGAATTGGCGGGCGCGGAAATCGAACTCGTCGACCTGCCCGAGCGCGAAACACGGCTGAAGGATGCGCTGGCCGATGCGCTGTCGCAGATGAAGAGCGCGATCAGCGAGATCGCGCCCGAGTACGACTTCATCCTGCTCGATTGCCCGCCGTCGTTGTCGCTGCTGACATTGAACGGCCTGTGCGCCGCCGACTCGGTGCTGATCCCGATGCAGTGCGAGTACTACGCACTCGAAGGCCTGTCCGACCTGATCCAGACGCTGAAGAAGGTGCGCGCGCATCTCAACACCAAGCTCGAGATCGAAGGGCTGCTGCGCACGATGTACGACCCGCGCAACACGCTGGCGCTGAACGTCACCGCCGAGCTCGAGAAGCATTTCGGCGACAAGCTCTATCGCACGATCATTCCGCGCAACGTGCGGTTGGCCGAGGCCCCGTCGCATGGCCTGCCCGCGTTGAAGCTCGAACCGCAATCCAAGGGCGCGCTCGCGTATCTCGCGCTGGCCGGCGAGATGCTGCGGCGGATGGAAGCATCGGGCGACACCGAAGCGGGACCACGGGTGGTGGCATGATCGCCGCTGGGCCGCCCCAAGGACGTTCACGCGCGCGGGGTGCAACCCAAGCGCGCAGAGCCTGTCCGCGCGCGTGGACGGCGACCGACTCGACGATGCAACGTCTGCCGGACAGCCTCAATGAGGTCGCCGATCGCCCCCTCGGGGGGAGACGGCGCGAAGCGACGTTTCGGGGGGGGAGTCAACGATCATGATTCAACGCAAGGGATTGGGCCGTGGCCTCGATGCGCTGCTGGCCGGCGGGGACGATGCCGCGCCGGCGGGCGCGCTGCAGACCATTGCGATCGACCGGCTGCAACCGGGCAAGTATCAACCGCGCACGAAGATGGACGAGACGGCGCTCAATGAACTCGCCGATTCGATCCGCGAACAGGGGTTGATGCAGCCGATCCTCGTGCGTGCGGTCGGCAATGCGCGCTACGAGATCATCGCCGGCGAGCGCCGCTGGCGCGCCGCGCAGAAGGCCGGACTGAAGGAAGTCCCGGCGCTCATCAAGAACGTGCCCGACAACGCCGCGCTGGCGCTGGCGCTGATCGAGAACATCCAGCGCGAGGATCTGAATCCGCTGGAGGAAGCGCAGGGCATCGCGCGGCTGATCGAGGAATTCGGCCTCACGCACGAGGCCGCGGCCAAAGCCGTGGGCCGCTCGCGCAGCGCGGTCAGCAACCTGTTGCGCCTCACACAATTGGCGAAGCCGGTGCAGGATTACCTGATGCAGGGCGCGCTCGAAATGGGTCACGCGCGTGCGATGCTGGCGCTGCCCGCGCCCCAGCAATCGATGACCGCGGCACGCGTGGTCAATGGCCATCTTTCCGTGCGCGAGACCGAGCGCCTTGTATTCACGTTGCTCAATCCCGCGAAGCGCGCGGCGCGGCGCGCCGGACGCTCCGCTGCCGATGCCGATACGGTGCGGCTCGCCACGGATCTCGCGGAAGCGCTGGGTGCCAGCGTGAAGATCGAACCCGGCCGCAAGGGCGCAGGACGATTGGTGATCGACTATTCGAGCCTCGACCAGCTCGATGGCATCGTCGGCCGCATCAAGCGGCCGTAGATTCTTAGTGCGGTGCCCGCCTACGTAGTCCACGCGCGTACCCGACGCGAAGGGCCGCAGCGCGCCCTTTGGTAATTCCCCGGTGGCGTGCGGCCAACTCTATCGAGCGCGTGGCGCGGCCCGCGTCACCTTGGCATCACGCAACGCCGCGCTGAGGATCGCATCCAGCATCCACCGGGCCAGCGCCTCGACCTCACGATCGCCGGCGCCCCAGATGTCCTTCAGCACGACATAGATCTCGATACCGTAGATCAGTGACAGCGCCTTCAACAGGCGATCGGATTCCGCGGGCGGCAACTCGGCCAGAAGAGGCGCTGCGGCGCGGCGCAGGATGTCGCGACGGTGCCCGCGACGGAACATATCCTCTTCCAGAAGTCCTGCGTGGTCCAGGCCCTCGTGCTCCAACGCAAGCATCAGCGCCGCGCGCATGTGCCGCTCGTTTTTCCTGAACAACGGGAACGTTTTTTCGAAAAGTTCGTGCAGGCGCTCGGGACCCGTGTAAGCGGCGGTCTCGGTGGTGCGCACAGGCGCCAGGCCTTCGCCGATCACCGCGCTGATCAGCTTGCTGCGGCTTTCGAAGTAGCGATACGCGGTGGCGCGCGACACGCCGCTCCTGACCGCCACTTCCGCGACCGACGGCACGTGTCCGCTCTTGACGAGCTTCATCGCCTCGTCCAGCAGCAGGCGGTAGGTGCGCGCGCGCGGTCCGCTGCCGGGCGGCCTGGCGTTGCCGTAGGTGGGCTTTCGGGTGTCGAGGCGGGCCATGGTTGACAACGCGGGAGATTGCTCAGTAGGATGAATGATAGCGTGAGACAAGCGTCTCATTTCAAGTCTCGCGTCTCATTGCGGTGCAGCAAGCCAGCCATCCAACCCGGGTGAGCGGTCCCTGCCCGCGCCCGCAGGCGGTACAGGAGGTCGGGCATGAGAATCGCCACCTATTGGTGGGGAGGGCGGCGGCATGTCGGCCGCCTGAGCGACGACGGCGCGCGGGTCACCGCGCTGGCCTGCGGCGAACGCGCGCATGACGTCGGCGCGCTGGCGCTGATCGAGGCCATGGCGCAGGGGCGCCCGATGCCGCGGACCTCGGGCGCGTCGCTCCCGCTGTCCGCGGTG
>JANNNM010000827.1:0-1505 GCA_031398535.1 Betaproteobacteria bacterium
GCTTTTGTTTGGGTTCGGTGCGCACACATCGCCCTCGGAGTTTTGAGGGGAACGTGAATACGGCAAGCTTGGCCAAAGCGAGCCCTATGTACGTTTTTCACGCACACACTAGTTGGTAGTGTGCTTCCCACCTTCCTCGCAGTCGCTGCTACATGCTTCGAGATCGCGTTCTAAGATTCTGCGGGGCGCCGGCAACTCGGTGCTTGTGACCTGCCTGGGTATTTTCGTACCAGCTGAAATTTGGAAGAATGGCTCCTTGGGACAGCGAGGCGCACATGCGGAAGAGTCGATACAACGAGCAACAGATGGTGAAGATCCTGCGGGAAGCCGATTCTGCGCCGGTGGTGGAGGTGGCCAAGAAGTACGGGGTCAGCGATCAAACCATCTACATCTGGCGGAAACGCTTCGGTACCTTGCAAGCCCATGAGGTCAAGCGGCTGCGTGGACTGGAGCAGGAGAACGCCCGGCTCAAGAAGATGGTGGCGGAGCGGGACCTGGCCATCGAAGTGATGAAGGAAATCTCCGCAAAAAAATGGTGAGCGCGCCCGCCCGGCGCCGGCAGGTGGACTACGCCGTGCGGCGTGGATTGTCGGAACGCAGGGCGTGCGCGCTGATGTCGGTAGCCCGATCCACGCTGCGCTATGCGCTGCGAATGCCGGCGCGAGACGCACCGGTGTTGGCCGCGATGGTGAGCTTGTCCGCGCAGTACCCGCGCTTTGGCTATCGGCGCATCCAGGTGTTCCTGGACCGCCAGGGCCATCCGATGAGCGCGGACCGCGTCTGGCGGTTGTGGCGGCAGGCCAAGTTGCAGGTGCCACGGAAGCGGGCACGTCGCCGCGTGGCATCCGGGCGGCCGCGGCCGGTGGCGCCGACAGGTGCCAATCAGGTGTGGGCGTACGATTTCGTGTTCGATGCCTGTGCCAACGGGCAGCAACTGAAGTGTCTGACGGTGCTGGACGAATACACCTGCGAGAGCCTGGCGATCGACGTATCGGGTTCATTGCGATCGGCGCGGGTGATCGAAGTGCTGGCACAGCTGATCAGCGTCCGAGGCGCACCGCGATACCTGCGCTCCGACAACGGACCGGAGTTTGTGTCGCGTGCACTGTTGCGTTGGGCGGGGCAGAATCAGCTGGAGATGGCATTGATCGACCCGGGCAAGCCGTGGCAGAACGGCGTGAACGAAAGCTTCAATGGCAAGTTCCGCGACGAATGTCTGAGCATGGAGTGGTTTCGCAATCGAACTGAAGCTAAGGCCGTGATCAGTACGTGGTGTCAGCACTACAACGAAATCCGGCCGCATTCGAGGCTGGGCCAACGGACGCCGGGCGAGTTCGCTCGGCTACTGCAATCAACAACACCCGACCCCTTCATCCAAGAATAGATTGGTCCGAAGAAACCCGGCAGGTCAGTTGACCTATCCGTATCGCCAGAATTCGTGGGTGCGGATAATGCGGCAATCGAGGCGCTGCCTAGTCGCACCAAACGCGATGCAGCGATGACTG
>JANNNM010000832.1:0-3529 GCA_031398535.1 Betaproteobacteria bacterium
CGTCACGCGCCAGATCGGAGGTGCAGCGCGTGCGGGCGGCTACAATCCGCGAACGACGAGTGTGCACCGACGCGCATTCGCACGCAACGATGGATGCGCATGGGTTTCTCATCGCGATATTCCTTGGCGCACTGTCACACCATTGTCACACCACTGTCATCCCATCGTGTGGACCAAGCCCCTTCCCGTTGACGCGGCCACGCCCGCGCCCGCCTTGACGGCTGCGCCCGGCGTCCATGCGATCACGCTGGCCGGCGAGCGCGTGCAGCTGCTGGCCGAGCGTGCGCTGTTCTGGCCGCAAGGATCGACGTTGTTCGTGGCGGACGTGCACCTCGGCAAGGCCGCCGCATTTCGCGCCGGCGGCATCCCGGTGCCGCAGGGCAGCACGCAGGCAGACCTGTCGCGGCTCTCGGCCTTGTTCGCTCAGACCGGCGCCCAGCGCCTGGTGGTACTCGGTGATTTCCTGCACGCGGCCGCCGGGCGCGTCGCCTCGCTTGACGCTGCGTTCCGCACCTGGCGCGTGGAACAGGCGACAAAGACACTGGTGCTGATCCGCGGCAACCACGACGATCATGCCGGCGATCCGCCGCCCGCATGGGGCATCGACGTCGTCACCGAGCCGCACCCGCTGGCGCCGTTCCTGGCCTGCCACCTGCCGGTCGAGCCGCGGATCGGCTATGCCCTCTGCGGCCATATCCACCCAGGCGTCTGGCTATCCGGCGCCGGCGAGGCCCCGGCCCGGCTGCCGTGCTTCGTCATCGGCCCCCGGCGGGCCATTCTGCCGGCGTTCGGCCGCTTCACAGGGCTGGCGATGATCCGACCGGAAGCCGGGGAAACCCGGGTGGCGATAGCGGGCCATCGGCTTTTCGCGCTGCCCCCCGGTTGAGTCCCGCGCTCCGGGTGTCGTAAATCTGCAACGTCCCCGCGCGCCGTTTGTCGGCTGTGTTTTGGGGGACAACCCTGTGCGCAAGCGGTGGATTGTTGCTGCACAAGTCGTCCACAACCCCCGGAACCCGCGTATTCCCTTGTGGTTTTGCGGGGCTACCCGATGTGCATAAAAATCCCTTGCAGGTTCGCCCCCTGCCTACTATGCTTGGTGTTCATCAGGCACTTGAACACAAGATATAGTAGATTCTGATTTACAAGCGGATTCCGACCCGCTCGACGGACAACCCCGCCCGCCCCCGGGGAAGGCCATCGCCGGCACCCCAGCCGCCCCTCGGAATCCCGCGCCCGTCGTGGCTTTTAGAGATATGCCACGCGCGTGCGCGATTCCCGCAATACGCGCCACAACGACAAGAAAACGACAGGAGACACACCCATGCAAACCGCCAGCGCGCCCTCCCCCAATGCTTCCGCCAATCCGCCGCGGGACCTGATCGTGGGAGAGCCTGGCAGTCCGGTGGGGAGCGGTGCCGATCCCCGCTTCGCCCAGTACAAGGTCATCCGCCGCAATGGCTCGGTGGTGTCCTTCGAGCCCTCCAAGATCACCATCGCGATGACCAAGGCCTTCCTGGCCATCAATGGCGGCCAGGGTGCCGCCTCCGCGCGCGTCCGCGAAGAGGTCACCAAGCTCACCGACGGCGTGGTCGCCGCGCTGGTCAAGCGCAAGCCCGAGGGCGGCGCCATCCATATCGAGGAAATCCAGGACCAGGTTGAACTGCAGCTGATGCGCGGCGGCGAGCACGAAGTGGCCCGCGCCTATGTGCTGTACCGCGAGCGCCGCTCGCAGGAGCGCGCCCAGGTCAAGGGCAAGGGCAAGACCGTCGAGCATTCGATCAATGTCATCGACAACGGCGTCAAGAAGCCGCTCGACCTCGACCGCCTGACCGCGCTGGTCAAGGAATCGTGCGCCGGCCTGGCCGATGTCGAGCCCGACCGCATCCTGAAGGCCACGCTGAAGGACCTCTACGACGGCGTGGCCGTCGAAGAAGTCCGCAAGGGCGTGGTGCTGTCCGCCCGCGCGCTGATCGAGAAGGAGCCCGCGTACTCGTACGTCACCGCGCGCCTGCTGCTCGATGCGCTGCGCTTCGAGGCGCTGGGCGAGGAAGCCACGCAGGGCGACATGGTTGCCAGGTACCCGGAATACTTCCCGCGCTTCATCAAGCACGGCGTGAAGATCGGCCTGCTGAACGAAGCCCTGCTGCAATTCGACATGGCCAAACTCGGCGCAGCGTTGAAGCCTGAGCGCGACCAGCAATTCGGCTACCTCGGCCTGCAGACGCTCTACGACCGCTACTTCCTCGTCGACCAGTACGTCGGCGGCCGCCGCTTCGAGCTGCCGCAGTGCTTCTTCATGCGCGTGGCCATGGGCCTGGCATTGAACGAAGTGCACCGCGAAGCCCGCGCCATCGAGTTCTACAACGTGCTGTCCACCTTCGACTTCATGTCGAGCACGCCCACGCTGTTCAATTCGGGCACGCATCGCTCGCAGTTGTCGTCGTGCTACCTCACCACGGTGGCGGACGATCTCGACGGCATCTACGAAGCCATAAAGGAAAACGCGCTGCTATCCAAGTTTGCCGGTGGTCTCGGCAACGACTGGACCAACGTCCGCGCGATGGGCGCGCACATCAAGGGCACCAACGGCAAGTCGCAAGGCGTGGTGCCGTTCCTGAAGGTCGTCAACGACACCGCCGTCGCCGTCAACCAGGGCGGCAAGCGCAAGGGTGCCGTCTGCGCGTACCTTGAGACGTGGCATCTCGACATCGAGGAATTCCTCGAGCTGCGGAAGAACACCGGCGACGACCGCCGCCGCACGCACGACATGAACACCGCCAACTGGATCCCGGACCTTTTCATGAAACGGGTGATGGAAGGCGGCGACTGGACGCTCTTCTCGCCGTCGGACACCCCGGACCTGCACGACAAATGGGGCCACGCCTTCGAGGAAGCCTACAAGCGCTATGAAGAGAAAGTCGCGCGTGGCGAACTGAAGCTCTTCAAGAAAGTGCCCGCCGTGCAGCTGTGGCGGAAGATGCTGTCGATGCTGTTCGAAACGGGCCACCCGTGGATCACGTTCAAGGATGCCTGCAACGTGCGCTCGCCGCAGTCGCATGTGGGCACCGTGCACAGCTCCAACCTGTGCACCGAGATCACGCTCAACACCAGCGAGACCGAGATTGCCGTGTGCAACCTCGGCTCCGTCAATATGCTCGCGCATATGGTGCAGGTGGACGCGGGTGACGGAACTAAGTGGTCGCTGGACCACGCCAAGCTGAAACGCACGATCACCACCGCCATGCGGATGCTCGATAACGTCATCGACATCAACTACTACGCGGTCGCCAAGGCGCGCAATTCCAACCTGAAGCATCGCCCGGTGGGCTTGGGCATCATGGGCTTCCAGGATTGCCTGCACTTGACGCGCACGCCATACGCCTCGAACGCCGCGGTGGAATTCGCCGACCGCTCGATGGAAGCCGTCTGCTACTACGCATACTGGGCGTCGACGGAGATCGCGCAGGAGCGTGGCCGCTACGCGAGCTACCCAGGCTCCCTGTGGGATCGGGGCATCCTGCCGCAGGAC
>JANNNM010000874.1:0-4824 GCA_031398535.1 Betaproteobacteria bacterium
CCTCGGCGATCACCGCGCAATCGATATGGTGACGCGACGTGCGATAGCCGCCCGCGAACCCCAGGGAATTAGAATAGACAAATTCGGATTCGCCGCACGCGACCGTGGCGCCTTCGCTGTTGGTGATGCGGGCATCCACTGCACGTGCCGCGGACTCGGTCTCGCGGCCCAGCGCAATGGCGTCGTCGACCGTCAGGTGCCACGGGTGATAGAGATCGAGGTCCGGCCAGTCGCGCGCAAGTCGCGCCGGGTCAGCCAGCCCGGACGCCGGGTCGTCGGCGGTGTAGCGCGCGATGGCGATGGCCTTGTCGACCGCCGCCGCAATGGCGTCGTCGGAGAAGTCGGCGGTGCTGGCGTTGCCGCGGCGCTGGCCCACATAAACGGTGATGCCGATGCTCTTGTCGCGGTTGTACGAGATCGTCTCGACTTCGTCGTTGCGGACGGTGACGCTCTGGCCCACGCCCTGCGATACATCGGTTTCAGCGGCCGTGGCGCCGCCACGTTGCGCGGCGTGCAGCACCGCTGCGGCGACGCGTTCCAACTCGCGCGTCGGTACCGGCAATTGCCGCGAAGCTTCGGCGGATGGTGCGCCGCCGGCCGCCACCGCGGCGGTGCCGGCGTGAAGGGAAACAGTCATGGGCGGATTTCCGCGAGGTGCCCGGCACGTCGCTGCCGGAGACCGGAGCACACGCTATAGGCTTCTTTGAGAGAGGGGTCAGTTATCATAGCAAACCAAGCCCCTTCAACCGCGATTTTCCTACCAACGGCGACATCCGAATGCCCCGCTACGCCCCGCCCGCCCCCGATCCCGATGATGCCGGCCCGTCCAAGACGCAGCGCAAGCACGAAATGCACGCGCTGCAGGACCTGGGCGAGGCCCTGATCGCGCTCGATCCGCAGCGGCTGGCGGTGCTCAACCTGCCGGACCGGCTGGTCGATGCCATCGCGGAAGCCCGCGGCATTCGTGCCCATGAAGGCCGGCGCCGGCAGATCCAGTTCATCGGCAAGCTGATGCGCACCGTCGATCCGGTGCCGGTACGCGCGGCCATTGAACTGTGGACCTCCGGGTCGGACGCCGAACGGGTGCTGTTCGCGCAACTCGAGCGCTGGCGCGAGCGCGTGCTCGCCGACGACACGGGGCTGGACGCGCTGCTGCAGGAGTTTCCGGAGGGCGACCACGTGAAACTGGCCGCACTGGTCCGCGATACGCGGGTCGAGCGCGTGCGGGGCGGTCCCCCACACAAGTATCGCGAGCTCTTCCGGATGCTGAAGTCGATCGTCGGTGTGCCGCCGCCACCGGCGGATCCCGCTTGACCACCGCCGCAGCCCCCGCCGCCGACGAACTGCTGATCGGCCTCGTGTCGATCTCGGACCGCGCCAGCAGCGGTGTCTATGTCGACCAGGGCTTGCCCGGGCTTGAAGCCTGGTTTACCGCGGCGCTGAAGTCCCCGTGGCGCATGGCGCAGCGGCTCATACCGGACGAGCAGGCGCTCATCGAGCGAACGCTGGTGGATCTGGTTGACATCGCGGGTTGCCATCTCGTGCTGACCACCGGCGGCACCGGCCCCGCGCCGCGCGACGTCACGCCTGAAGCCACGCTGGCGGTTGCGCACAAGGTGCTGCCGGGGTTCGGCGAACAGATGCGGCAGGTCAGCCTCCAGTACGTGCCTACGGCCATCCTGTCGCGGCAGGTCGGCGTGATCCGCGGCCGCGCACTGATCCTCAACCTGCCCGGCCAGCCCAAGGCGATCAAGGAAACACTTGATGGCGTGTTTCCTGCCGTGCCGTATTGCCTCGATCTGATCGGCGGGCCCTACGTGGAAACGCACGACGCGGTGTGTCGCGCGTTCCGGCCGAAGTCAGCGCAGCGGCCGGCCAGCACGAAGTAAAGCTCGCAACAGGGGCCAGGCTCAATCGGGTAGATCGTCGACTTGGTCGATACCGATCCAGATTGAACCTGGCCCCTTACTCAGTCATCCAGCAGCAGCGTCGCCCTGGTGGCCGGCTCCTGCCGGTAGAAGCGCGCGAACTGCAGGTACACGGCCGGATACTCATGGCGGAGCAGCAGCGGATCGACGAAGAACACTTCCGACAGCACGGCGAAGAATTCCGCGGGACTCTCCGCGGCATACGGGTCGATCGACGTGCGATCGTCGCGCGTGACGCGCGCCTGGAAATGTTCATAGGCGGCCAGCATCGATTTCTTCCATGCATGCGGCGCCATTTCGGCGGGCAGCGGCGGACAGCCGTTGGCCGGGCCATTGCGCATGTCGAGCTTGTGCGCGAACTCGTGGATGGCGAGATTCATTCCCGCCGTGTTCCAGTCCTGGCTGGCCTCGACATCGGCCCATGACAGGATGACAGGCCCGCCCTCCATCGCCTCGCCGGCAATCGGCTCGTCATTGGTATGGACCACACCCGCCTCGTCCTCCCATTCCCATCCGGGCACGAATTCGTCGGGATACACGACCACGTTCTCCCATCCGTCGTAGAACGCGAGGTCGAGGTTCAGCACCAGCACGCAGGCCTGCAGCGCGATGACGACGCGCTGGCGCGGCGTGACATGGTGCCCGCGCGCGCCGACGATGCTCTTCGCGTCGAGGAACAGCACCACCTTCTCGCGCAGGCGCGCGAGTTCCGGGTCGTTGTACATCGCGAGGAACGGCAGCGACTCGAGCGAATCGCGCCACAAAGCCTCCGGGATGGCCTGCGACTTCAGGATCTGCTGCTGGCGCCAACGACGCAAGGCCGTGAACATGGCGGGACGGCCCGGCTACTTCGTGTCGACGGGCGGAAGGTCGTCGGGATCGGCGGCAAGCGACGCGCCCAGCAGGCGCTCGGCCTCGTCCCCGGGCATCGTCTCGATGTCGCGCAACTTGCGCGCGATGGTGGTGGTCTTGCCGCGCACCTTGTCGAGCGAGCGCCCGGCCTCGTCGAGCTTGTCCTTGGCCTTGGCGATCATGTCGCCGAAGGTAAGGAACTCGGTCTTCACCGCGCCCATCACGCGCCACACTTCGCTCGACCGCTGCTCGATCGCCAGCGTGCGGAACCCCATCTGCAGGCTGTTCAGCAGCGCCAGGAAATTGGTGGGGCCGGTCAGCATCACGCGGAAATCGCGCTGCAGGCCCTCGGCGAAGCCCGGCCGCGACATCATCTCGGCGTACAGGCCTTCCGTGGGCACGAATAAAATTGCGAAGTCGGTCGTATGCGGCGGTGCGATGTACGCATCGCGGATGGTCCGGGCTTCGTTGCGCAGATGCTCGGCCAGCGTCTTGCGCGCCAGGTCAGCCGCGGGGGCATCGGCACGTTCAAATGCATCCTGCAGCCGCTGCCATTCCTCGAGCGGGAATTTGGCGTCCACCGGCAGCCAGCACGGGATGTCATCGTCGCCGCGGCCGGGCAGCCGGATGGCGAATTCGACACGCTGGTTGCTGCCCGGGACAGTGGCCACATTGGTCGCGTATTGATTGGGCGTGAGCACCTCGGCCAGCAGCGTGGCCAGTTGCACTTCGCCCCAGGTGCCACGCGTCTTGACGTTGGCCAGCACGCGCTTCAGGTCGCCGACGCCGACGGCCAGCGCCTGCATCTCGCCTAAGCCCTTGTGCACCTGTTCCAGCCGGTCCGACACGATCTTGAACGACGCGCCGAGGCGCGCCTCGAGCGTCGTCTGCAACTTCTCGTCGACGGTGGCGCGCATCTGCTCCAGCTTCGCGCTGTTGTCGAGGCGCAACGCGTCGAGCTTCTGCTCGACGGCCATCCGCACGGCTTCGAGGCGGACCTCGTTCGTGCGCGTCAGCGTCTGCAATTGTTCACCGAACCCCTGCAGCTGTCGCATCTGCATGCCCGACGTGTCGGTGAGCTGCTGCTGCACCGTTTCGCGCAGCCGCCCGATGGCACCGCCGACCTCGGTGCGCAGGCCCGTGCCGGCGGTGGCCTGTTCGCCACGCGCGATGGCCAGGTCCTGCCGGATGTCGGTTTCCACGTGCGCCACCTGCGCCTGCAGCGCGTCGAGGCGGGCGCGGATGTCGGCGGCATCGCGCACCGCGTCGCGCAGCGCATCGTCACCGGCGCGTGCGGATGATTGCGCGCGCACGAACGCCGCCAGCGCCAGCAGCACCAGCAGGGCAAGCAACGACAGGTTGATGAAGGGGAGTGCGTCGGCCATGGTGTCCGCGAGAGTCTACTGTGTCGGTGACAGCGGGGCAAAGGCGCCCGCCTGTCAGCGGCCGAGGATGCGGTCCACCACTGTCTGCGTGGGTTGCAGCGATTCGACCGCATCGACGGCCGGATCCGGGGCCGGCATCGCGCGGCGGTTGAACCAAAGTGGGCGGATGCCGGCGCGTTGCGCGCCTTCGACGTCATTGCGCCAGGAGTCACCCACCATCACGGCCGCGTCCGGCGCGCAGCCGCAGCGGTCCAGCGCCCGCGCGAAGATGGCGCCGTCCGGCTTGGCCGCGCCCACTTCCTCGGACGTGACCAGCGCATCGACGAAGGGCGCGAGACCGAAGGCCTCGAGTTTCTCGGTCTGCTCAGCCACGGTATTGTTGGTCACGACGGCAATGGTGACCGCCCCCTGCAACGCGGCCAGCAGCGCGGTTGCTCCGGGGACTTCGCGGCGCGCCTGCATGTAGAGGCGTCGATGCAGTTCGGCGGCCGCCGATGCATGTCGGTCCGTTGCGCCGGCAAACTCGAACAATCGCCGATAGCGCTCGATACGCGCGTCGTCGGCGGTGCGCCGGCCCAGGCCGACCTCGGTATGCAGCAATTCGATCAGCCGATCGTTTTCGATGATCAACGCGTCGACATCGCAATGGCGCAATGCAT
>JANNNM010000025.1:0-3332 GCA_031398535.1 Betaproteobacteria bacterium
GTCCTGCGCCGAATAGATATCGATCACCCGGCAGTCGCTGCACATCTTCAGGCGTTCCAGTGCGGCGCCCTGGAACATCGAATGGCCAGCCAGCTTGCCCAGCATCGTCTCGATCATCTTCTCGGTGCCGACCGGCTTGCCGCACTTGATGCAGGCGAAGAGCTTCGCCTCATTGAGCAGGCGCGGTGCCTTGGCTTCCGGCAACAACGAAAGCCGCGGCTGCAACGTGATGGCGTGTTCAGGGCAGGTGGATGCGCAGATGCCGCACTGCACGCACTTCGTCTCGATGAAGCGCACCTGCGGGGCCTCGACGTTGTCGAGGATGGCCGCCTCAGGGCAGGCCCCCACGCAGGCGAGGCACATCGTGCACGTGTCCTTGTTGATCGCGATGGTGCCGAAGGGGGCACCCGCAGGCAGCGCGATGATGATCTGCGGCACGGGCGCGTGCAGCGCGAGATGTTCGATGGCCAGCATGGCCGTCGTGCGCTTCTCCGGCGTGGGCGCAAAGCGGGCCGGGCTGCGCGCACCCAGCGGCGCTGCGGCGGTCCACGCCGTTGCCAGCCCGGCGGGATCGAGCATCCGGAAGTGCGTGCCCTGGTAGCCCAGCGCGCCGGCGATGGTGTCGGCCACCTGCATCTGGAACGCCAGCGCCGCGTGGTACTGCGGCGCTTCGTTGCCGGTGGTGAGTACATTGACCTCGACCGCGCCCCAGGCCAGCGCGGCCAGCCATACATCGAGGCCGGTGGACGCGACGTGCTGGATCTCCAGCGGGATCACGCGCGCCGGCAGGCCGTCGCCGTGGCGCGCCAGCGTGGCGATCGCTTCGCGCGAATCCTCGGCGTGCAGCAGCAGGCAGGCATCGCGCCCGCCGGCGCGGGCATACGTGGCCAGCAACGTGCGGATGCGTTCGCCGAGTTCCGGCACCGTGGGGTACGCATAGGTCAGCGCACCCGACGGACACACGGTGGTGCATGCGCCGCAGCCGACGCACAGGTGTGGCTCGACGGCGATGTGGTCGCCGTCGGCCCGGATGGCGGCGGCGGAACAGACGTCGATGCATTGCGTGCAGCCGGTCTTCTTCGACCGCGAGTGCGCGCAGATCGACGCCTTGTACTGGAAGAACTTCGGCTTCACGAACTCGCCCGACAGCGTGGCCAGTTCCATCACGGCCGCCATTTCCGCCACCGTTTCGGCGGCTGGCGCGAAGTAGCCCTGCGGCAGCTGGTGCTGCGTGAACGCGCGCATGCCGCGCAGATCGAGCACGAGGTCGAAACGTTCGGTACGGGCGCGGTCGGCGCGGCTGAAGTCGATGGCCTTCACGTCGCCGCAGGCGACGACGCACGCGCGATGACTGCGACACTTGTCGAGGTCGACCTGGTAGGCCGCGGAGATCGCATCCTCGGGGCACGCGCGCAGGCAGGCATTGCACCGCGTGCACAGGTCGAGGTCGATCGGGTTGTCCTGCGTCCACGTGGCATCGAAGGCGCCCAGCCAACCCGTCAGCGTGGCCAGCGTGCCCGAGTACACCGGGAAGTCGCGCTGCGTGGGCAGCGAGGTATCGCCCGGACCGCCGGTATCGGTGGCCAGCACCGTCACGCCGAGGCGGCCGTGCAGGATGCCCGCAAAGCGCAACGCGCGGGCCTGCGGACCGACGATCAGCACCTGCCCGGCCGATGTGTAATCGACCGACGGCACCGGTGGCGGATCGGGCATCGCGGCCAGGGCCAGCAGCGCCGCGATCTTGGGCGTGGCCGCGCGCGATTCGCTGGACCAGCCGCCGGTCTCGCGGATGTTGACGAAGCGGATGGTCTGGACCTTGTCGCCCTCGTCCGCCACGTCGCCCAGCAGCCGCTGTTCCTGCGTGCAGGCGGCGATGACGTCACCCGTGGCGCCATCGGCAAACGCCGCGAGTTCGCGCTGGCACAGCAGCGTATGGATGACGGGCGGCGCATCGAGTTCGAGCGCACCGGCCAGCGCGGTGGCGTCGAGCGGCATCGACTTGTTGCAGTCGCACAGGAACAGGTTCTTGCCGGCGAAGCTCATCGCACCGGCTCCGTCACGGCGGGCGATGGCACGATCGCGGCAGGCTGGAAATCGTCCAGCGGCAGCGTTGCCTGTGGATCGGGTGCCGGCGGTGGTTGCGATATGCCGGGTTCGGCCGCAGCGGTGGCCTCGGCAGGCTCGTCGGTCGCGCCAGCCGGCGCTGGCGCTGCTTCCCCGTCGCCGACATGGGCGTCAACGATGGACGCCGCATCCGCCTCCGCATCGCCGTCGGCCACGGCTTCCTTCGCCATGCCGTACACCTTGCCCAGCTTTTCCAGCATGCCCTCCGGCATCGGATCGGGCTGCGTGTAGTCCCCGATGTAGATGTCGAGGCCGTCCATCACGTTGAAGTGGGGATCGGTGAAGAGCTTCTTCAGCGCGGCGCGCTTCAATGCCTCGTCGACCTTCGGTTGCATGAAGGCCGAGTAGTCGGAGTCCGGCGTCAGCGATTCGACGGGTGGCAACGAAGGTTCGGCGTTGATCGCATCAGGGGTCGTCGCGTCTGGCGTTTCCGGAGTGGTGGCCTCGATCGGCGCGGGGGCAGCCGCGGCGGGCGGGACGGCCACAGGCGCAGGTTCCGGCGCTTCCGCGCGCGTGGCGTCGAGCTTGCGCCGCGACCAGCGCTTGAGCGAAAAACCCTCGGGCGTGGAGGTCGAATCGGCCATGGGTGTCACGAACCGGAGCCGGTCGGCGGGTTGCGGTCACGCACGTAGGCGCCGTCCTTGAACGGATCGTTGCGCTTGTGCTTGCGCTTCGGCTCCGGCTTGTAATGGGTCTCGACAAACGGGGCCATCCACGCGCGGATCACGTCGGGCATCGGCACCGTATCGACGCGTTCGCCGCCATCCATCGAGCGGCCCGCCTGGTTGTAGCTGACGGTCACCACCTCGGGCCACGCGCGCGGCTCCGGCGCGGCCTCGTCCATCCGCCACATGACAAAGATCCGGGGCGTCTCGGACGTCAGGTTGAGGAAGTAGCCCTCGGCCTCGGAGGTGTGTAACTCGATGGCGCGGTTGGGAAAGCACCAGCGCGTGCCCTCGGGGCCATCGGCAATCCGCTCGGGCGCGCCGGGCGTCGCAAGGCCCTCGGCCACCGGCACGACGCTGTGCGGCGCCCAGCGCTCGTCGACCCAGCGGTTGGCAAGCGGGACCCGCTCCATCAGGACGTCGACAGCGTAGTGAAGTACCGACGAAACCATACGCGCGACGATCGTGAGTGAAAGGGATACCTCAATGCGGCGCGATGATACACCAGCACCGCGCTCCGTCCGGACCAGCCCGGGGGCCGGT
>JANNNM010000044.1:0-4229 GCA_031398535.1 Betaproteobacteria bacterium
TGTCCTGCGTGTCCGCCAGCACGACGGGCGCGCCCGGTTCGCCGCGCTGCGCCGCACGGGTGACGGCCGCATCGGGTTCGAAAAGGTCGAGCGCGAACTCGTGCTCGGCATCGTGCACGGCGTTGGCCAGCGCATCCACCGCCTTCTGCACGCGTCCGGCGTCCGGGCCGTAGCCGAACACCGCCATCTGGCACTCCGGAAAGTCCGCCATCGGAAACCCCGGCGTGAACGAGAGCTGCGTGTCGTGCTCGCGTTCCAGTTTCTCCAGGAATTCGTAGAGTCGCTTGCCGGGTTCGATGAACGTCGACTGCGAGGACAGGCCGGTCCGGAAATCGAGCGGCTGCATCGCCATGGCCATCGGGTAGCCGGACTTCAGTGTGCGTTCGAGCAGGAACGCGGCGCGCGCGCCGGTGGCCGCCATGTCCACGTGCGGATACGTGCGATAGGCATCGAAGCCGTCGGCCTCGTGCATCATCGCGCGCGTCATGTTGGCGTGCAGGTCGAGGCTGGCGATGATCGGCACGCGCGGACCGACGACGCGCCGCACGCGCGCCAGGATCTCGCCTTCGCCGTCGTCGAGATGCTCGGTGACCATCGCGCCATGCAGGTCGAGGTAGACGCCATCCACCGGTCCTGCCGCGGCCAGGCGCTCCACCATCGCGCCGACGATCTGCTCGAACGCATCTTCGGTGACCTGCGCGGACGGCGACGCTGCACCCCAGACCAGGCCCACGGTGCGGTGTCCGGCGGCATGCAAGGCGTCGAAGGCGCCGGTGGCCGGGATGTTGGCGTTGGCGAGGCGAGGCGCGATGGCATCGCCGAAGGTAAGCTCCGGCCATGCCCCGCCCGAGGCAAACGCCGCATAATCCGCTTTTGACGGCGCGAAGGTGTTGGTCTCGTGTTGGAATCCGCCCACCGCGATCACGCTCATTGCCGCTCACCCCGCCGTCCTGAAGAGCGGGGCAGAGTAGCGGTATTCGTGCAGCGCCGCAACGATGGCAAGGGGAGAACGCCGCAGTGACCGATGCATTGTGGAAGTGGGACGCCAGCGCGCTGGCGCAGGGCATTCGCGCGCGGCGCATCTCGTCGCGCGATGCGGTGACGTCGTGCATCGAACGGATGCATGCGGTGAATCCGCAGCTCAATGCGGTGGTGTGCGACATGGCGGACGGCGCGCGCCGCGATGCCGATGTGGCCGACGCGGAAGTCGCCCGCGGCGGGGCGCTGGGGCCGCTGCATGGCGTGCCGGTGACGATCAAGGAAAACACCGACCAGGCCGGGTGCGCGACGGTGAACGGCATCGCTGCCAACCGCGACCTGATCGCGACCACCGACAGCCCGGTGGTCGCCCACTGGAAGCGCGCCGGCGCGATCATCATCGGCCGCACCAACACGCCGGCGTTCAGCCTGCGGCTCGACACCGTCAACGACTACCGCGGCCGCACCTTCAGCCCGTGGTCGCGCGCGCATACGCCCGGTGGATCGAGCGGCGGCGCAGCGTCCGCCGTGGCGGCCGGCATCACGCCACTCGCGCACGGCACCGACCTGGCCGGGTCGATCCGCTATCCCGCGTACTGCTGCGGGCTCGCGGGGCTGCGGCCGTCGTTCGGACGCGTGCCGTCGTTCAATGGCACGGCGGCGGTCGAACGACCGATTTCAATGCAGCTGATGTCGGTGCAGGGGCCCATCGCACGGTCCGTGCGCGACGTGCGGCTCGGCTTTGAGGCGATGGTGGCGGGCGATGCGCGCGACCCGTGGTGGACGCCGTCGCCGCTCAATTTCCCTCCAGCCACGGGCCGCGTACGCGTCGCGGTGGTCACCGATCCGGCGGATCTTGGGGGCCGGCCGTTGTCGGCATCGGCCGCGGCGGCGATGCAGCAGGCCGCCGACGCGCTCGCGGATGCCGGATACGAGGTCGTGACGGAGCGCACGCCCGGCTTTGCGCGCGCCTTCGAGCTGTGGTTCGCCATCGCGATGCCGGAGCTGCGGCACTTCCTGCGCGCCGACATCGAGCGCCTGGGCGACGACGGCGTCCGGACCGCGGTCGAATTGATGGCGGCCAACGTGCCAGACACCGATGCTGCGACGCACCTGCGCGCACTGGCCGAACGCACGCGACTCATCCGCGAATGGAACCAGTTCCTGACCCGCATACCGCTGGTACTGGCCCCAGTGTGCACGGAATTGCCGTATGCGCATGGCTTCGACGTTGAAAGCGCGGCGCGCACGCGGCAGGTCTGGGAGGAATGCGCCACGTTGATGGCCATCCCGGTCCTGGGACTGCCCGCCATGGCAGTGCCGACGGGCGTGGCGCAGGGGTTGCCGGTGGGCGTACAGGTGATGGGGGCGCGCTTCCGCGAAGACATGACGCTGGCCGCGGCGGCGGCGATCGAGGCGCGCTGCATGCGCATCACGCCGATCGATCCGAAGTGATGCCGGCCTGCCGCTGCCGGTAAGCGGGCCGCGGTCACGGGCGCCGGTTCGCGTATGCTGGCGGACGCGGGGCACGCGTTGCAATGATGAACAACGCGGCCGCGCCATGCAGCGCAGCAGGCAGGGAAACACCTGTCGCCACCGAATGCCGACCAGGAGGAAACAGCACGATGAACGTCTACGGCATCACGAATTGCGACACCGTGAAGGAAGCGCGCGCCTGGCTCGCCGATCGCGGCGTGTCGCATCGCTTCGTCGATTTCAAGAAGGTCCCGCCCACGCGCGACCAGCTCGCGGCGTGGTGCGCTGCGGCCGGCTGGCAGACGCTGCTCAACCGGCGCGGCACCACGTGGAAGAAGATGGAACCGGAGGCCCAGGCCAAGGTGATCGACACGCCGACGGCCATTGCGGTGATGGTGGCCAACCCGGCGTCGATCCGGCGCCCGGTGGTCGAGTCGGAAGCCGGCATCCTCGTCGGCTTCGATCCTGGCGAGTGGGACCGCACGTTTCCCGGTTAAGACAACCAACCGCAACACCCCGGCCGCGCGCAATCAGCGGCCGGGTCGCACGGCCCCTCGCGCGTTGAGCGTGATTGCATAGAGCGACGAACTGGCGGCGATGAAGAGCCGGTTGCCGTCCGGCCCGCCGAACGTGCAGTTGCCCACTTTCTCCGGCACCGCGATCGTGCCCAGCCGATGCCCATCCGGCGCGTAGACCTGGATGCTGTCCTCCGAGCTGATGTAGAGATTGCCGGCGCGGTCGAGCCGGAATCCGTCGGGCACCCCGGGCGCGATGCGGGCGAACGTGCGACTGTTCGCGAGGCGCGCGCCATCGATCACGTCGAACACGAAGACATGGTGGTGGTCGCCGCGACCCTGCGCGCTGCTGGTGTCCGAGACATACAGTTTCGATTCGTCCGGCGCGAAGGCCAGCCCGTTCGGCTCCTGCAGGCGACCGGCCACCGCACGCAGGGTTCCGTCCGCAGGGTCGAAGCGGAACACGTTGCACACGCCTAGTTCCGATGGCGCGGCGTGGCCTTCGTGATTCGACACGATGCCGTACGGCGGATCGGTGAACCAGATCGTGCCATCGGACTTCACGACGACATCGTTGGGCGAGTTGAGGCGCTTGCCGGCGAAGGCATCCACCAGCGTGACCACGCGGCCATCGGGTTCCGTACGCTCCACGCGCCGATGGCCATGCGAGCACGAGACAAGCCGCCCCTCGCGATCGAGCGTGTGGCCATTGGTGAAGCCGCTCCGCGCGCGGAACACCGCCATGCCGTCGCGCGCGGACCAGCGCAGCATCCGGTTGTTGGGGATGTCGCTCCAAACCACGCTGTCATCGGCGGCGATCCACGCCGGTCCTTCGCTCCAGACCGCGCCGGTGGCAAGCCGCTCGAGCTGCGCGCCGGGGACCAGCAGCTGCCGGAATGCATCGTCGTCGATGGTGAACGCGGCGGTCATGGAAGTGGATTCATGGAGTCGTGGGGCCGGGCGCGTAAAATACCGGGGATTGCCGCATCGCGCCAATAATCCCATGGCTTCCAACACCCCCCGATCCATTTTCTTCAGCATCGTCGGCATCCTGATTGCAGGCGGATGTGGCGGCGCGGCCGGCTGGGCACTGGTGTCGGTGCTTGGGCTGACCGGCATCGCAAGCGCGCTGGTGGCCGCCGCCACCGGCATGGTCGTCGCGACCGGCGTGTGGGTCGGCATGACGGTGGCGCTCGACAAGGCAGGACTGCTGCGATGACGCCGCAAAACATCGCGGCGATTGCCGACGCGTTGCTGGCA
>JANNNM010000122.1:0-5428 GCA_031398535.1 Betaproteobacteria bacterium
GCGCTGCTGGCAATGAGCACCTACCACCAGATCAAGCCGGGCACGAAGTATCCCGCCGTGCTGCTGACGCATGGCGTCAACGATCCGCGTGTGAACGTGTGGCACAGCACCAAAGCGGCGGCGGCACTGGGCGCGGCCTCCACCAGCGGCGCGCCCGTGCTGGTGCGGCTCGACTACGACAGCGGCCACGGCATCGGCAGCACCAAGGCGCAGCGCAACGAGGAACGCGCCGACATCCTTGCGTTCCTGCTGTGGCAATTCGGGACCACGACGCTGCCTGCGCGGCCCTGATCCCACATGATGTAGGCGTCGCGGCGTCCTGTCGTCCTACACCGCGCGCATCCCGCGCCGACCGCATGACGCGAGTCTGTCCGGATTCGCGACTTGCGCCGCCGCGGCACCATGGGTCCACGCCTCCGGGTCAACCCGGGGATCCTCATTGGCAGGCTTCCACAGCTGCCCAAGACGAAAGGACTCATCCATGAATACGCCCCAACGCACTTCCCTGACCATCGCGCTGGTTGCCGGCCTGGCCCTCGTGGGCGCCGGTTGCAGCGACCGCGAATCCACCAAGACCTCGGTGGTGCCGCAGAACAGCCCCACGGCGACGGCAACGCTGCCGGCCGACGGCGCCGCCACGCGCGCCGGTGCAGCCATTGACGACTCGTTCATCACCACCAGCGTGAAGAGCGCGGTGTTGGCCGAGCCCGGTCTCTCCGCCTTGAAGATCGACGTCGACACGAAGGATGGTGTCGTGACGCTGAGCGGCACGGTGGCCAGCCCGGAACTGAAGACGCGCGCAACCCAGATCGCGCAGAACACGAGCGGCGTGCGTTCGGTGATCGACAAACTCGAAGTCAAGACCGGCTGATCGTCACTGCCTGCTGGTCAACAACGCCGGCGCACGCGTGCGCCGGCGTTGTCGTGTCTGCGAGCCAAGTCGACGCGGGGGCTCACTCCGCCTTGATGCCGGCGGCCTTGACCACCTTGCCGTACTTGGCAAGGTCGTTGCTCAACTGCGTGCCGAAAGCCTCAGGCGAGCCTGGCGTGGCGGCAATGCCGAGGACGCCCAGCTTCTCGACGATTTCCGGTGTGGTCAGCACGGCGTTGAGTTCCCGATTGAGCTTGTCGACGACAGCGCGGGGCGTCTTGGCGGGGGCCAGGATGCCCACCCAGGAGTTGACCTCGAAATCCTTGACGCCGCTTTCGATGAACGTCGGCACGTCGGGCAGCGAGCTGGAGCGTTTGGCGCTAGACACGGCGATGGCCGTGAGCTTGCCCGACTTCACGTACTGCTGCGCGCCGGCGACCGCAGTGAACACCAGCGGGATGTTGCCGCCCAGCGCGTCGCTGATCGCCTGTCCGCCGCCCTTGTAGGGCACGTGAACGAGATTGGAACCCGTCTGCTGGTTGAGCAGTTCGCCGGCGACATGCGGCGTGCCGCCGATGCCCGACGTGCCGTACGACACGCCCTTGGCATCCTTCTTCGAGTACGCGATCAGTTCCTGCAGCGTCTTCGGCGGGAAGCCCGGGAACGCGACGATGATCAGCGTGGCATCGCCGATCTTGCCGACGGGCACGAAGTCCTTCAGTGTATCGAAGGGGATGTTGTTGAATACGTGCGGATTGATGACCATCGTGCCGTCGAAGCCCAGCACCAGCGTGTACCCATCGGGTGCCGCCGCAGCGACACCCTGCGTGCCGATGTTGCCCGACGCCCCCGCCTTGTTCTCGACGACCACCTGCTGGCCGAGGCGCTTGCCCAATGCATCCGCGATCAGGCGGCCGCTGGTGTCGGTGACGCCACCGGGCGCGAAGGGCACGATCAGCTTGATCGGCTTGTCGGGAAACGTGCCTTGCGCCACGGCGACAAGGGGCAGCAGCATGGCTGCAATGCAGGTGAGAAGACGCGTTTTCATTGTTTGAATCCTCCAGGTCACTCGGCGTGGTTCTTGTCGAAGTCCCAGACATCCTGGAACCCCATCAGCAACGACAGCTGCGCGAAATCATAGAGCGGTACCTGCGTACCCAGCGAGGAACCGGTGGATCTGAGATGGCCGTACACCCCGGCCATCGCGGCAATGGAAGCCAGCATCGCCGACACCGGGAAGATCGCGAGACGATAGCCGATGGCTTCGAGGTCGGCCTTCGGCAGCACGGGCGTGCGGCCCTTCTCGACCATGTTGGCGACGAGCGGGAGATCGAAGCGCGCGCCGATCGTGCGCATCTCCTCCTCGGTTTCCGGCGACTCGACGAACAGCACATCGGCACCCGCATTCGCATAGGCATCGGCGCGGCGCAACGCTTCGTCGAGGCCCAGCGTCGTGCGGGCATCGGTGCGCGCGACAATCAGGAAGTCGGGACTGGTGCGCGCTTCCACGGCCACGCGGATCTTCTTCACCATGTCCGCCGTGGGGATCACCCGCCGGCCCGGCGTGTGGCCGCACTTCTTCGGAAACTCCTGGTCCTCGAGCTGGATCGCCGCAGCCCCCGCCTGTTCATAACCACGCACCGTGTGCCGCACATTGAGCAGGCCGCCATAACCCGTGTCGCCGTCGGCGATCAGCGGCACGCTGGCCTGCGCGGCCATCAGCCGGACGCGGCCTACCATCTCGGTATAGGTGGCGATGCCCGCATCGGGCAGGCCGAGGTGCGACGCCACGGTGCCGTAGCCCGTCATGTACAGCGCGTCGAAACCGAAGGTGTCGGCGAGTCGCAACGACACCATGTCGAACACGCCGGGGGCCACCAGCAGGGAGCGCGTGGCCAGTCGTTGCTTCAGGGTCATGCCGGACATGGTTGCAGGGTTCGGGGAGTGGCGGAAGGGGTGACGTTACCAGACTGCGTGGGGCCGTCGAGGCTGTGCGCTCAACGTCCGGATTCGTGCGACGATAGGATTGCCATGATCGACAACGCCACCAATCCACTGCTTGCGCCCTGGGACACGCCCCATGGGCTGCCCCCCTTTGCGCGTATCCGCGCCGAACACTTCGCGCCGGCGCTGGAAGCGTCGATGCAGGACCACTGGCGCGAAGTGGAGGCCATCGCCGCCAACCCCGACGCCCCTACCTTCGACAACACGATCGTTGCGCTGGACCGCGACGGCCAGATGCTCACGCGCGCGATGCGTGTCTTCTTCAACCTCACGGCTTCGCACACGTCACCGGACCTGCAGGCAGTCGAACGCGACCTGATGCCGAAGATCGCGGCCCACAACAATGCGGTCCAGCTGCATGCGGGATTGTTTGCCCGCGTTGAAGACCTGCATCAGCGCCGCGCGACGCTGGACCTGGCACCCGAAGCGTTGCGGCTGCTCGAACGCACGCACCTCGACTTCGTCCATGCCGGTGCCCGCCTCGATGCGGCAGCGCGGCAAAGGCTGACCGACATCGGCGCCCGGCTCGCCGCGTTGTACACGCAATTTCGCCAGAACGATCTGGCCGACGAAGCTACCTATGGCCTGGTGCTGCGCACCGAAGCCGATCTTGCTGGCCTACCGGCGTCGCTGCAGGCATCGGCGCGCGCCGCCGCGCAGCAGCGCGGCGTGGCGGACGCCTGGGTCATCACGCTGTCGCGTTCGCTTGTCGTCCCGTTTCTCACGTACTCCGACCGCCGCGACTTGCGCCAGGAAGCGTTCACGGCATGGACGCGCCGGGGTGAGAACGACGGCGAACACGACAACCGTCCGGTCGTGCGCGAAATCCTTGCGCTGCGCCATGAACTGGCGCGCCTGCAGGGATACGCCAGCTACGCCGACTACGCGCTGGTCGACCGGATGGCGCGCAAGCCGGCAGCCGTCGCGGCCCTGCTGGCGCGCGTATGGGAACCCGCCAAGACCAAGGCCCTCGCGGAACGCGATGCGCTGCAGGCGGCGGCCCGAGCGCGTGGCGATGACATTGCGATCGAACCGTGGGACTGGCGCTACTACGCCGAACAGGTCCGCGCCACGAAGTACGATTTCGATGCTGCGGCACTGAAGCCGTACTTCTCGCTCGACCGGATGCTGGCCGCCGCATTCGATTGCGCCAACAAACTCTTCGGCGTCCACTTCGTTGCCCGTCCCGAGCTCGTCGCCTATCACCCGGACGTGCGCATCTTCGAAGTGCGCGACCGGAATGACGCCGTGGCCGGCCTCTTCCTGTCCGACAACTTCGCGCGGCCTGAAAAGCGCGGAGGCGCGTGGATGAACGTCTATCGCGCGCAGTCGCGCACCGACGGCGAGGTGCTGCCGATCGTCGTCAACAACAACAATTTTGCGAAGGCGCCGGAGGGCGACCCCACGCTCCTGTCCACCGACGACGTGCGCACGCTGTTCCACGAGTTCGGCCACGGCCTGCATGGCCTGCTGTCGCAAGTCACCTACGAGCGCTTCTCGGGCACCAGCGTGTTGCGCGACTTCGTGGAGTTTCCGTCGCAGATCTTCGAACACTGGGCACTCGAACCGGACGTGCTGCGCCAGCATGCACGTCACCATGCCACCGGCGAACCCATTCCGGATGCCATGCTCGAGCGCTTCCACGCGGCGCGGCGATTCAACCAGGGGTTCGAGACCGTCGAGTACACCGCCTGCGCACTGATCGACATGGCGCTGCACGCGCACGACGACCCGGCGGGCATCGACATCACCGCCTTCGAAGCCGAATTCCTGGCCGGGATCGGCATGCCGCGCGAGATCGTGCTGCGCCACCGGCTGCCGCACTTCGGCCACCTGTTCGGCAGCCCCGGCTATGCGGCGGGCTATTACGTCTACATGTGGGCGGAAGTGCTCGACGCCGACGGCTACGACGCGTTCGTCGAAGCCGGCGATCCTTTCGACCCCGCCATCGCGGCGCGGCTGCTCAAGCATGTCTATTCGGCGGGCGGCTCACGCGATCCGGCCGAGGCTTATCGCGCGTTCCGGGGCCGCGATGCGCGCGTCGAGCCGCTGCTGGAGAAGCGCGGCCTGGCGCCGGCGCATTGATGGCTGCCGGCAAGCGTCCGCCGGTCCGTCGATGCGACGGTCGATCCCGGCGCGTCATAGCGCAATGAAGCGAATTTCTTCCGCCGGCACCGACAGCGTCACCGGCGTCCCCGTCGCCAGCGACCGCTCCCCGCGTGCATGCGCATGGTCGACCACCACGCGCGCGCCGGCCACCTGCACTTCATAGCGCAGGAACTCGCCCAGGAACTCCTCGCCTTCGATGGTGCCGGTCAGGCGCATCTCGTCCGCCACGACGGCGGGATCACCAACCGACATCCGGATCGTATGCGGACGAAACGCAATCTCGCCTTCCGCACCGGGCGGCTGCAGCGACGCCGGCAACGCGATCTCGCCGATCGCCGACGACGAAAAATGCAACGCTCCCGCGCTCCGCGTGAAGCGGCCATGAAACAGATTCACCGATCCCACGAACTGCGCGACGAAGCGGTTCACCGGATGGTCGAAGAG
>JANNNM010000129.1:0-4002 GCA_031398535.1 Betaproteobacteria bacterium
CGACCGACGCGATCAGCCGATCCGCCGGGAACATTGGGAACGACGAAGGTGATGGTTTCAGCGGCGGGCTGCGCGGCGGCCCAAGGGCTGGCGGCACTCACGCCAAGCAGCAGCAGCCATTGGCGCCGATGTCGAGAAAAACGGAGGGCAGTGCGCGGCTCGGGCACTTGGCGTCAGCGGTCTGGGGAACCGTGACATCGTAGCCTTGGATCGCCTTCCCCGACAAGCCCGGCACCCGCGGGCTTCCTTCAGGTTTCGACGCTAAGCCTGCAACGAGTGCTCGCCGTTCGCGCAATCCTCGTCGGCGTTACGGACACCTCGCCGCAATCGACTGCTCGAACGTGGTGCACTGTCCGGCTCACGCAGGGTTTGCGCGGCAATGGCCTTACCGTCCAGGGCTGCAAGAACGGCCTTTTCGGCGAGGAACGACTGGGCCATGCGCTCCAGTGCTGCATCGTCGAAGTGCTGGCCCAGAAGCGCAAACACATCGTCCTGCTCCGCTTCGACGTGCCGCCGCAGCAACGTCAGCAGCGATTGCGCCCGTGACGCCCACTCGCTGGACTCCGTCTTGCGGCTCCTGGCAAGCCAGGCCAGCATCGCCTCCAGCGCCTGATGATCGGCCAGGCGTTCGTCAATCAATGCACGTGCGTGCCGCGTGGCTCGCGCCCCGCGCAGCAAAGGATAGACTTCCGATCGGACCGCCTGCAGATGCACCAGCAGCGCGGGGCGCAACCGGCGCAGCAGCATTCGGCGTGACTCGCCGCCGTCGGCGTCGACCATGTCGCGCGCGACCTGCAGGTTCTCGTCATGATCAGTCCGCAGATGCGTACGCACGTCGTGCGTATTCATCATCGGTGCTTGCAGCAATAGTCGGATCTCGTCTTGCAGAGTCATGGTCGAATCCCGAAGTCGGTGCCGGCGAATCAACCGCGCGGCCAGGCCGCGCGGCGAGCTCAGTTGGGCTTGGCCTTTTCAGCAGCCTTTTCAACGGCGGCGCCAGTCGCCTGCACGTCCTTGCCTGCGCCGGAAACGGTGTTGCAGCCGGCCAGCATGACGACGCTCGCGCCGAACAATGCAATCATCAAAGTCTTCATTTCAAACTCCTCGGAAGGTTTGGGATGCAGCGCGCCAATCGCGCGCATCGTGAGGTCATTGTCGCAAGGCCCGTGCCTGCCCGTTGCATCGACAAATCAATGACTTGGCGCGGAATTCCTGTAGTCCTGTCCCGGGACTACAACCTGCTCGCGACAGTTTGCGCAAGGCGTAGGACGCGACCGACAACACAATGCGGCGTCCAGCGACACCAGGACTTCACGGACTCAGCAACTCGCGCACCGGCTGCATGGCCTCCACGCGATCGGCAATGCTCTTCAGCACGGCCAGCAGCGGCAACCCGAGCAGCAGGCCCCAGCCACCCCACAACCAGCCGAAGAAGAGGACACCGATGAACGTGGCGACCACGTTGAGTCGACAGGCCCGGCCCTGCATCCACGTGGCAAGCCCGATCCCGATGACCGCCGCAATGAAAATGATCATGCCGACTGCTGCAAGGGCTGCCGACACGCTGTTGGCGTCGAGCAACGTGGCGAACCCGACCAGCACGGCGGCGATCAGCGTCCCTGCATACGGGATGATGTGCAGCACGCCCACGATCGCGCCCCACATCCCGGCGTTGCTGACCCCCAGCATGGCAAGGCCACCCCAGGTCACGCCGGCGATCAGCAGGTTCGACACGAGCAAGGTCAGCATGTACGCCTGGATCTGCGTGTCGATCTCGTTCAGCGCTTCCACCGTGATGCGCCTTCGCGCAAGCGATGCGCCGGCCAGCCGTGCCAGCTTGCGGCGGAAGGTGTCGCCCGACACCAGCAGGAAAAAGGCCAGCAGGAAGCCGACCAGCAGTTCGCCGATCACGATCGCCACCCTGGAGCCTTGCGTGGCAAGGAACCCCTGCAACTGGGTCGCGACGCCGGGGGTTGCGGCCGCGGGCGCCGCTGAGGCACCGGATTTCCCCGTCGCTTCGGCCGCCGCACGATCAAGCTCCGCCGCAGCGGCCTTCACGTGGGTCATCGTGCTCTGCGAGTCGCGCGCCGACTCGGCCGCCATCTGGCGCAGCTTGCGGGCCGCCGCCGGCAGCTCGGCCACCGCAGCGTTGACGTTGTCGCGCAGTCCCCAAGCCGTGGTCACCAGCAGGACCAGGACCGTCAGGACCACGACCGTGGCCGCGATGAATCGTGGCAAGCGTATGCGCTCAAGCGCGGTGACCAGCGGGCGCAACGTGTAGGCGAGCAGGATGCCCAGTACCACCGGAACGAGGAAAGGCGCCGCCACCCGCGCCGCCGCGATACCTGCGACCACCGCAATGACGATCGTCGCAATTTCCAGCGCCGTGTATTTCGCCGGCGGATGTTCTGCCGACGTGACGACTGGGGGCGTGGAGTTGATGGCGGCCATCGAAGCCGCTGCGCGCCGTGCCATGGCCGGGGCCGGAGGTTGCGGCGAAGTCAGTGCGCCACCGGCGCGGGACCGCGCGCCAGCCCGGCCAGCACTTCACGCACGCGATGGAACTCGCGCGCCTTGTCGAAGAAGAAGTCGGCACCGAGCGCCAGGCTGCGGTCGCGGTACTGCGGGAAAGCGTAGTTGGTGAACACGATGATCTTGGCGTTGGGGGGCCGCACCGCGCTGCCGAGGGCCTTCAGTACACCAAGGCCCGTGCCCTGCTTCAACTGCAGGTCGAGAACGGCCGCGTCCCAACGCTGCTGCCGCAGGACAGCCAGCGCGTCAGCCTCGGTCTCGACCTGGCCCACGATCTCCACGTTGGGGATCTCGGCCAGCGATTCCGCCAGGCGTGCACGGATGATCGCCGAATCCTCGACGATCACCACCCGCAGTTTTGCAACGTCATCCATCAAATTGGGAACCGTGACGCCTGCACGATCCGAAGCGAAATCCGGTAACAGGTTTTCAATCATGAAAGTTCAGACCGCGCGTCCACAAGGACAGTTGCGCGCTGAACACCCAAAACAGTATCAGGTTGACCGCGGTAGGAATGTAGGCGTTTGTCTGACATGGTCAATGGGGGCATTGCGTGGGGCGCGACGATCAGTCGATCAGCCCGTTCTTGATGGCGTAGTAGGTCAGGTCGGCGTTTGACTTCATCCCCATTTTTTCCATGACCCGCGTTCGGTAGGTACTGACGGTCTTGACGGACAGGAACAGCTCCTCGGCGATCTTGGAAACGGCGGCACCGGCCGCGAGCTTGCAGAAGATCTGGAATTCGCGCTGGGACAGCTCGCCGTGCAGCGGCTTGTCCGCGTCGCCGGTGACGCCGTCGGCGAGGATCTGCGCCAACGCCGGGCTGACGAACTTGCGGCCGCGCACCACGGTGCGGATCGCGCCCACCAGTTGCGTGGAGGCGGCTTCCTTGTTGAGATAGCCGGCGGCACCTGCACGCAACAGGTTGACCGCGTACTGCTCCTCCGCAAATCCGGAGAGCATCAGCACCGGCATCTCCGGGCGGACCTGGCGCAGCGTCTTCAGCGTATCGATGCCGTTCTTGTCCGGCATCGAGATGTCGAGCAGCACGACATCGAACTCGCCGGCCCGCACCAGCGAGATGGCTTCGCTGCCCGTGGCGGCCTCGCCGGCTACCTGCATGTCGCTCTGGTCGGCGATGAATTGCTTCAAGCCTGCACGCACGATGGCGTGGTCGTCGGCGATGAGGATCCGGATCATGGGCGTGGGCGCGTGATGGTTGGCAAAGGGGTCGGGGATTCTGGCGTCTTCACAGCACAGTGACATTGGCCGATCCGCCGTGGTATTCGTTGAGGCGGTTGTAGAGGGTCTTCAAGCTCACCCCCAGCATCTCGGCACAGCGACGCTTGTTGCCTTCACAGAGGTCGAGCGTCGCGTAGATCGCCTGCCGCTCGATCTCGGCCAGCGGCGTGCCGACCGGCACGCGCAGGCAGTCGCCCACCGGCTCCGCGCACGCGAGACCTGCAAAAT
>JANNNM010000130.1:0-4230 GCA_031398535.1 Betaproteobacteria bacterium
CGGTACCGGGCTTCACCATCGCCAGGCGCTCGGTGTTGATGAGGTTGCGCGTGACCGGCAGCAGCGGCACGTGCAGCGTGATGAAGTCCGATTGTTTCATCACCTCGTCGACGCTGTGCGCGCGGCGCACGCTGGCGGGCAGCCGCCACGCGGCATCGACGGTGATGTCAGGATCGAAACCCACCACCTTCATGCCGAGCTTGATCGCCGTATCGGCGACCAGGCAGCCGATCGCGCCCAGCCCGACGATGCCCAGTGTGCGCTGCGGCAGTTCGACACCCGCGAAGTTCTTCTTGCCGTCCTCAATCCGCGCCTCGAGGCCCGGGTCGGCAGCGTCGAGCGCATCCACGTAGCGCAGCGCCGGCACGAGGTTGCGCGCCGCCATGAAAAGCGCGGCGAACACCAGTTCCTTCACCGCATTGGCATTGGCACCGGGCGCGTTGAAGACCGGCACGCCGCGTCTGGCAAGGTCCGCAACGGGGATGTTGTTGGTGCCCGCCCCCGCGCGCCCGATCGCCTTGACGCTGGCCGGGATCGTCATCGCATGCATGTCGTGCGACCGCACGATGATCGCGTCCGGGTTGGTCACCGTCTTGCCGACCGTGTAGCGGTCGGCGGGAAGGCGTTTCAGGCCCTGGCTGGCGATCTGGTTGAGCGTCAGGATCCCGAAGTGTCCGGGCGCCGCCTCAACCATGCTGCTTCTCGAACGACTTCATGTAATCGACCAGCGCGCGCACGCCGGCCTCCGGCATTGCGTTGTAGATGGAGGCGCGCATGCCGCCGACGGAACGGTGGCCCTTCAGCTGCACCATGCCGCGCTCCTTGGCTCCCTTGAGGAAGGTCTCGTCCAGCGCGGGGTCACGCAGCGTGAACACGACGTTCATCCGCGACCGGCAGGCCGGGTCGACGTTGTTGCTGTAGAACGCCGACGCGTCGAGGCAATCGTAGAGCAGCGCCGCCTTGGCGATGTTGCGCGCCTCCATGGCCGGTACGCCGCCCTGCTTCTGCAGCCACTCAAAGACGAGGCCGGCGATGTAGATGGAATAGGTGGCGGGCGTGTTGAACATCGAATCGTTCTCGGCCTGCTCCTTCCAGCTGAAGGCGGAAGGCGTGATCGGCAGCGAGCGGTCGAGGAGATCCTTGCGCACGATGACGATCGTGAGGCCGGCGGGGCCGATATTCTTCTGCGCGCCGCCGTAGATCACGCCGTAGCGCGAGACATCGATCACGCGCGACAGGATGTTGGAGGACATGTCGGCCACCAGCGGCACGTCGCCGGTATCGGGCGTGAACGGATACTCGACGCCGCCAATCGTCTCGTTCGAGCAGATGTGCACATACGCGGCCCCGGGCGACAGCTTCCACGTCGACTGCGCAGGCACATAGGTGAAGCCGCGGTCTTCCGACGAGGCCGCCACGTTCACGCCGACGTACTTCTTCGCTTCCTTGATCGATTTCTTCGACCATTCGCCGGTGTTGACGTAGTCGGCCACCGGCCGGTCGCGCACCAGGTTCATCGGCACAATCGCGTTCTCGCCGATCGCCCCGCCCTGCAGGAACAGCACTTCGTAGTCGGGCGGAATCGCCAGCAGCGCGCGCAGGTCGGCTTCCGCCTTGTCCGCGATGCCGATGAAATCCTTGCCACGATGGCTCATCTCCATCACGGAGGTGCCCGTGCCATGCCAATCGAGCATTTCCGCGGCCGCCTGGACCAGCACTTCCTCCGGCAGGGCTGCCGGACCGGGACTGAAATTGAAAACACGCATGGACGTTGCCTACGACGAAGGGGAAAGAACCTGTAACGATACCGCACGCGGCGTTGGCGCCAGTGTCATGTGCAACTTGCTGCCGGACATTGCGCGGAGGATTGAACAGCACGTAGGCGCGGGGCGATTGTCCGGTCGCCGCAGGATGGCGATGCGAAAACCGGTCTGCAAGGAGCTGCGCGGTTAACGGTAGAGCATGCCGGTCAGGGCGCGGCGCGGCGCTTTTGGTCGTGTCCCCGTTCAGGGGACCCAACGACCCAAAGCAGAGGGCCGCACCGTGGCCGGCATGCGATCAGCGCGAAACGACGCCCTCAACGAAGCGCGATGCAGCGAACCCCGCGAGAGCCTACGGTCGCTGAATCACCGACGACGTGTCTTCCGGGACGACCAGGTTCGCCTCGTCGAGATCGACACCCAGCAGCCGCGAGACGCGGATCGGCGTATCGGCGCGCTGCAGCTGCGTCACCTCTTCCTGGATCTGCCGGTCGCTCATCGTCATCCGCCGGCGCAGCCGCACGTACTCCGCCCACGAGTCGATGATGTAGCGCTCGACGAAGCGGCCGTCCTCCGACAGGTCGCGGAACACGCGCCAGCTGCTGGCGCCATTGCGCCGCCGCGTCGGTTCCACCTTGCGGATGCCGGCCAGGAACGCCGGCCGGTTGGCGGGTTCGATCCGGTATTCGATCTGGATCAGCACCGGACCGTCATCCGGCAACGGCTCCACCTTGATGCCAAGATCAGGCAGGTGCGCCTCGTGCGTCACATCGGCTTCGCGGCCCAGCCGCACCCGCACATTGCGATTGACGAACAGCAGGACCAGCATCGCAATCGCCGAGGCGATCAGCGCCACCTTCGTGTCCCACCACGAGGCCACCGTGCCCCAAACGATGCTGCCGATCGCCAGGCTCGCCTGAACTGCGAGCAGGTTCATCGCCACTGCACGCGCGCGCACCCAGGCGGGCGCCGCGCTCTGCGTGCCCGCGGATAGGCTGGCGAGCACGCCCACCCACGACGCACCGGCCATGCAGGCGCCGATGACCGCGACGGCCACATGATTGGTGGCGGCGATGATCGACGAGGCGATCACCCAAAGCAAGGCCGAGCCGACGACGATCTTCTGCAACGAATGCTTGCGCAGCAACTTCGGAATCGACAGTGCTCCCGCCACGGCACCCGCACCGAAGCTGCCGAAAAGGATGCCGTAGCCACCTGCACCTAGATGCAGCTGGTCGCGTGCAATCACCGGCAGCAACGCCCACAACGCGCTGGCGCACGCGCTGAACGTGAGATTGCGGATGATGATCGCGCGCATGGACGCGGAATGCCGCACGAAGCGCACGCCGCTGCCGATGCCGGAGAAGAGCGTTTCGGGCACGCCTGGCAGCGCGGGCGATTGCAGCTTCCACCGGCGCACGACCTCCAGCATCATCAGGAAGCATGCGGCGCTGACCAGCAACGCACTGCCGGGGCTGAGCCACGCGGCGATCGCGCCCGCCAGCGCCGGGCCGACTGCTCGCGCCATGTTGAACGCAACCGCCCCCAGCGCCACCGCCTGCGGCACTTCGGGGCGGCTGACGAGGTCGTTGATGCTGGCCTGCTGGGCCGGCATGTAGAACGTGAAGCCCGCGCCGATCAGGAACGTCAGTGCCAGCAGGCCCGCCGGCGACAGGTGGCCGGACAGCGTGGTCGCGCCCAGCGCGGCCGTGGCGGCGATCAGCACCACCTGCGTGGCGAGGATGATGCGGCGGCGCTCGATGATGTCGGCCAGCGCGCCGGCGACGAGACCCACCAGCAGCGTGGGCGCCGTGCTGGCGGACTGCACCAGCGCCACCATCAGCGGCGACGGCGTCATCGTTGCCATCTGCCACGCTGCGGTGGTCACCTGCATCGTGTAGCCCAGCGCCACCATGATGGAGGCGATGTAGAAGTACCGGAATCGCGGGTGCCGCAGCGGTGAGTTGCCGAACAAGGACGAAGGCGACGGAGCGAGCGGAGTGGCCACAACCGCCAGTGTAACGCGGGGATGCGCGCCGCTGCGGACCGGCGGCGCCGCATGCGGGCAGGGACGAACCGTCAGTTGCGGTAGCCGGGGTCGATACGATCGACGATCCGCACCAGCGCGTCGAACGCGTCCTGCCCGGCGCCGAACTTCGCATTGAACTGCAGCGAATCCGCCGTGCATTTGCGCTGGATGGCCTCCGGCACGTCGCGCGGCCTGCCCATCGCGAGCGTGGCGACCTGGATCTCGCAGGCGCGTTGCAGCAGCCACAGGATCGCGAACGCGCGCGGCACGCCGTCACCCCACGCCAGCAGCCCGTGGTTGCGCAGGATCACCGCTGGTTTGTCGCCGATGCTGCGCAGCAGCCGGGGGCCCTCGTCTGCATGCAGCGTGATGCCCTCGAAGTCGTGGTACGCGAGCTTGCCGTGAAGCTGGGCCGAATAGAAGTTGGACGGCGACAGGCCG